>NZ_NCWQ01000001.1:0-89815 GCF_002156885.1 Flavobacterium sp. AJR
AATTAAAAATTGAGAATTAAAAATTAAAAATATTTTTTCACGCAGATTTAGCAGGTAACGCAGATTTTTAATTTAAAATCTATGGATTTAAAAAAAAATCAGAGTAGCAATAAAAAAAACTTTTTTGAGACTCAGTAGAAAACTGCAAACTGCAACTGCAAACTTTTTTGCTTACTAACAACCCAAATAACTATACTATGAAAACAACAGAAGACAGAATTCAGGAATTGATCAACGATTGGTTAACAAACCCAAGATGGGCAGGAGTAGAGAGACCTTACACAGCAACTGAAGTAGTTACTTTACAAGGGTCTTACGAAATAGAACATTCTATTGCCAAAATGGGCGCTCAAAAATTATGGAGAAAACTTAAAAGTCAGGATTTTGTAGCAGGATTAGGTGCTTTAACCGGTAATCAGGCGATACAAGAAGTTGATGCAGGTTTAGAAGCTATTTATTTGAGTGGATGGCAAGTCGCTGCAGATGCTAATTTGGCTGGCGAAATGTATCCTGATCAATCTCTTTATCCTGTAAATAGTGTGCCTATGGTGGTTAAGAAAATAAATAATGCTTTATTAAGAGCTGATCAAATTCAGGTTGTTAATGGGGTTCAGGATAAAAAAGATTATTTAGTACCTATTGTTGCTGATGCTGAAGCTGGTTTTGGAGGAAACTTAAATGCATTCGAACTAATGAAATCTATGATTGAGTCTGGAGCTTCTGGAGTTCATTTTGAAGATCAATTGAGTTCTGCAAAAAAGTGTGGACATCTTGGAGGGAAAGTTTTAGTACCAACTCAGGAAGCTATTAATAAACTGGTAGCAGCAAGATTAGCAGCAGATGTTATGGGAACGCCAACTCTTATTGTTGCAAGAACAGATGCTGATGCAGCTAATTTATTAACGAGCGATGTAGATCCTAGAGATGCTCCGTTTATTACTGGCGAAAAAACTAATGAAGGTTTCTTTTATGTAAATAGCGGAATTGATCAGGGAATTGCAAGAGGTTTAAGTTATGCGCCTTATGCTGATTTAATCTGGATGGAAACCAGTAATCCGGATTTGGTATATGCTAAAAAGTTTGCTGATGCTATGCGTGAACAATTTCCTGATAAAATGCTAGCTTATAACTGTTCTCCATCATTTAATTGGGCGGCTAAATTATCTGTTGCTGAGATGGAAACGTTTAGAGAAGACTTGGCTGCAATGGGATATAAATTCCAATTTATCACATTGGCAGGATTCCACGCTTTAAATACAAGTATGTTTGAATTATCTAAAGCATATAAAGAAAGAGGAATGGCTGGATATTCTGAATTACAGGAGAAAGAATTTGCTTTACAAAGTAGCGGATTTAGAGCTGTAAAACACCAGGCTTTCGTGGGAACTTCTTATTTTGATGCTGTACAAAATACAGTAACGATAGGTAAATCTACAACTACTGCAATGAAACATTCTACTGAAGTGGAGCAGTTTTAATTCAATAAAACTAGTTCAATATTAAGAGGATTTTAAAATTTTAACCATTAAGATATTAAGAAAAATTAAGCTTTGACCTTAATAAAACTTAATGTCTTAATGGTAAAATAAAAACTATTTCTTTAAAAGTCTTGCTTTCATTTTGCTAAAAAATTCGGGTGTAACGCCGATGAAAGAAGCAATTTGTTTTTGAGGTACTTTCTGGATTAGTGTTGGATATTTGGCGCAGAATTTTTCAAAACGTTCTTCAGCAGATAAACTTAGATTATCCATTAAACGTTGCTGATTGGCAACCAATGAATTCTCGGTTAAAATCCTGAAAAAACGTTCTAATTTTGGAATGTCAAAATATAGTTGTTCTTGGTTTTCTTTGCTAAGAACTACAACTTCGGCATCTTCTACAACTTCAATAAATAGTTGTCCTGGTTTTTGGGTAATAAGGCTATACATGTCGCTTATCCACCATCCTTGACAAGAAAAACTCAATACATGTTCTACAATATTGTCATTGATATTAAAACTTCGAATGATTCCTGAGTTTATAAAATAAGATTCTTTGCAAATATTTCCTGCGTTTAATAAAATCGTTTTGGCTTTGTAGAAACGGGTTTCAGTTTTGGATAAAAAATGAGCTTGTTCTTCGGGGGTTAGTGAAACATGTTTGGCAATGTTTTCTAGAATTAATTCCATTATTTTTCTTTTACCAATGTAAATGTAGTTACTTTATAACGGTTGTTTTCTATTTTTCCAGTTACTGTTGCTTTACGGATTGTATTACAAAAACCATCTTTAGCATGTGCATCGCCATGTTCGTCTATAGTAGTTCCATCTACGAAATAAGATTTTCCGTCTATGCGAACAGCTAAATCACAGCTATTTCCTTTCATCCCAAATTGACATTCTCCACAAGCTGTTTCTACAATTTGAGGTTTTTCGGTTGTTTTTTTGTCTTGTGCATTGATTGTGATGCTCAAGAATAGAAATGCTAAGAATACTAATTTTTTCATCTTTTATAAATTTACAGTTATTAATTGTGCTGTTTTTTTTGCTCTTTCGACCACTTCTTCAATCGGTGTTTCCAGAATGTCGTTTGATAAAACAACTCCCATACGGCGGTAAGGTCTTGAAGTTGGTTTCCCAAAGATACGGAAGTCAGTTTTAGGTAATGCAGCAACTTTTTCGATTCCGGTATAAGTTGGATTGTTTGATTCTCCAGAGGCTAGAATTACTGCGCTTGCTCCAGCTTTTTCTAAGGTTATTTCGAAAATTGGCAAACTTAAAATAGCACGTAAATGCAATTCAAACTCGTTGAAGTTTTGTGTTCCTGCTAAGGTTACCATTCCGGTATCGTGTGGGCGAGGGGAAAGTTCGGAGAAATAAACTCCCTCGTTGGTTAAGAAAAATTCTACTCCAAAAAGACCTGCGCCTCCCAAAGCTTCGGTTATTTTCTCGGCCATATCTTGGGCTTCATATAAATCTTTATCAGATACTCTGGCGGGTTGCCAACTTTCCTGATAATCGCCACGTTCTTGTCGATGGCCTATTGGTGCGCAAAATAGGGTTGGGTTGTTATTTTGAGTAATTGTTAAAAGTGTAATCTCTGAATCGAAGTTTATAAACGCTTCTACAATTACCTCGATAACATCTCCGCGTGAACCTGCTACAGCATAATCCCAAGCTTTTAGGATGTCATCTTGGGTTTTTATAGTCGATTGCCCTTTTCCTGAAGAAGACATTAAAGGTTTTACAACGCATGGCATTCCTACTTCCTGAACCGCTTTTTGTAGTGCTGAAGCTGAGGTCGCATATTGATATTTGGCAGTTTTAAGTCCTAGTTCTTTGGCTGCTAAATCACGAATGGCTTTACGATTCATGGTGTAGTTTGCCGCTTTCGCAGATGGAACTACTGTAATGCCTTGTTTCTCGTAATCGTAAAATCGCTCGGTACGAATGGCTTCTATCTCTGGAACTATAAAATCGGGTTTGTGTTTGGCTACGATTTTGTCAAGGGCTTCGCCATCGAGCATATTGATTACTTCAAAGCTGTGTGCAACTTGCATTGCCGGAGCATTTTCGTAACTATCTACAGCAATTATGGTTTGTCCGATGCGTTGTGCAGCGATGGTAAATTCTTTGCCTAATTCGCCTGAACCTAGGAGTAGTATTTTCATTTTGGAGTTTTGTGATGTTCTAAACAAAAATAGTCAATTTGATTAAATCTTGCTTGTTCATTACCGATTCAAAAAATCTAATGATCAAATCCTTTAAAAAGTTTACTTTTTTTTATGATTTTATGCATTATGAAAGTAATTAGAATGGAGAAAAGCCAAAAGAAAGGAATTGTTGCTTTTTGATAAAAGATTTTTCTTGCCGGAAGGGTTTTGTCTTCTTTTTTTGCCGGATAAGCAAAATCTATCCCTTTTCTATCCCATACATAAAGATGAGTTTTTCCTATTGAATCTGTTACACTTTCTTCATTTCTGGACTTATTGAGTAAAATAATTGTGTTATAATTATCAAGATCTTTAGAGTAACCATCAACTCTGGATTCAGGATCAGGTGCAAAATATGCTAAAGAATCCATCACAATATGTTTCTTTTGATATTTATCGTAGTTGATATAAGTGTCGTTGTAGTATAGAATAGTACAAATGTCGCCTATAGCAGGAAAGAAACTTATCAAAGCAAAGAAAGTAGAAATGGCGCCTATTAACCGTATCCACCTTCTGTAATATATGTCGTTGCTGGTCAAATTATGAGTTTTTCTGATTAAGTTTTACAATTACTAAACTGCTAATAAAAGTGAATATCATTAATAGAAATGATAAAAATAGTATCATTAGTATTGAAAAAACAATTTGATCATAAATTTGGGAATGTAATACAACAGAAATCCCATTAACAAACTGTCCAATTATATAAAGTATAAAAAGAGCTATTATGATTTTTATGCTTACTGCAAATGAGAATTGTGAGCAAGCTTGAAAATATGTTATTTGGTTTAATGAATGACTTATTTTTTTAGCTGTATTCCAAAATAGAAAAATGATGAATAATGGAAATAGAATTCCCCAGAAAATTGGATTCCAAAAAATACCAAAATCACATATTTTGACACAAAGGTCAACAAAATAGCTTTCGGAGAAGATTAGCAACGGAAATATAGCACACACAAAAATTCCAGCAATAATCGAATGTTTTGTTATGCTATTATTTAGTGCCATTTGGGTTTAGTTTTGAGAGTAAAGATAAAAAAATGGAATTTGTTCTCGCGGAGATTTTACAGATTCGGCTGATTTAATTGTTGGTTGTGTCGTAATACTGTGTGTAGACGCACTGCGGTGCGTCTCTACAATCTGTATGTTTTGTATGTGTTTCAATTATTGACAATCAATTTGTGTAGAGACGCACCGCAGTGCGTCTACGTAATCTGCATCTATAATTTATTTTTTAGGATGTATTGATTTAACCGCAAAGTTCGCAAAGGTTTCACGCAGATTTTACAGATTTTTATTTAATCGGAAATTTAATTTTTAGATAAAGAAAGTATACAGTTTGTCATTTCAGAAATGATAAGATTATGGAAATGAAAGTGTAATTATAAATGTAAAAGTTCTTGTTTTACGGTTTGCGTGAGGGATAGAAGCGGATAGCCCACAGCCTGACGCAGGAAGTGCGAGGACTTGTAGCGAATAGCCCGACCCTTGTGGTCACGCCCAAATTCAAAGCCTTTTATGGAGTAATTATTTGTTAATAATTATGGTTATAACTTCTTGTTTGACTAATAAGGAACTTCCTTTAAAGCGATACTAT
Organism: Flavobacterium sp. AJR; assembly: GCF_002156885.1. Taxonomy (NCBI): domain Bacteria; kingdom Pseudomonadati; phylum Bacteroidota; class Flavobacteriia; order Flavobacteriales; family Flavobacteriaceae; genus Flavobacterium; species Flavobacterium sp. AJR. The sequence continues at coordinate 5,292 of NZ_NCWQ01000001.1, forward strand.
ATTTATATATTTGCCGGCTTACAAATAATAATTATAATTTAAAATAATGAAAGTAAAATTTTACTTAATAGTAAGTGCTTTATTAATGTCGGCATTAGTACATTCTCAGTCTGGTGGGATTACATTTAACTTGGGAATGGGAGAGCAAAAAGCTGATGCAATTGTTTTTAAAAAAGACAAACAAAAAATTAGTGGAGTAGTTAAATTTCCTGGGGTTGCTGATAAAAAGGTAAAAATTAAAGTAGGTGATGAAAATGAAAAATATGCAAGTAAAGACATAGATTCAATTCAGATTTTTGACCAGAATAAAAAACTGTCTTATGTTTTTGTATGGACAAAAACAAAAGTGTACAAAAAAAAGGGTACGGAGTTTAAGGTTATTGATGAAAGCTGGATATGTAAAATAATTAATGGAAATGTATCTTTATATTTAGGTGGTGAGGAATACGGAATAAAAGAAGTTAAGGTTGAAGATGAAAAGACTAAAGAGAAGATAAAAGAGAATAAAATGAAAGTTGTCTCTAAAGATGTTAATCATTACATGAAAAGAGGTAAGGAAGATTATCCAGTATTGGTTTCTATAAGTTCAAATGCTCTTTCTGCAGGATACAATGCTTTTTTTAGAGAGTATGGAGTTTATTACTTTAGTGATGATTCTGAAATTGCTAAGAAAATAGAAGATAAAGAATATAAATATTATGATATTGAGGTTGTTGTAAATTTGTATAACAAAAAAAGAGAGCCGAAAATTGAGCCAAAAGTTGAGCCAAAAACTACGAAAACGACAAAACCAAAGACAACTAAAAAAACTACCAAGAAAAAATAAGCAATAAAAAAAGCGATACTTTATTTTAAAAAAGTATCGCTTTTGTGCTTTTAATGAAAATGGTCTTCTTCGATTTCAAATTCGGCATCTTTTTCCCAAATTTCCATTTCGCAAGGTTTACAGTTGAATTTTAGTTTGTATTCAAGTTCACCTTGTTTTAATACTAATGGTTCTTTTACTTTAACACCCATTATGTCTTTTTGGTGTATTGGGCATTTTTTTAATTCGTATTTGATACAATATTTAGTAGTCATTACACGAGATTTTCCTGGATCCCATTGTAATTCAAATGCTTTTTCGATTTCGGTTACGCCATGACGTTCGTAGAATTTACGAGCTGTTTTGTTCGAAACGTTGTACATGAAATCCAATTTGGTTTCTGGATACGGATGTGAAGTTTTTACCAATTGGTGCTCTTCACGTTTGTAATTTGCCAAACGAATTTCGGTTAACTGATCGTAAACAGTTCTTCGCATTTCGTTGATTTTAGAAATAGGAAGGAACCAGTTTTGAGTAAACATGACATTAATTTCATCGGCTGTATAAGGTGTAAATCCTGTTTTTGCCAATTGTGTTTTGATGTTTTCTTCGATTGATTCACCAGTTTTAGTTTGTTCTTTAGAATGTTCTAAAGTAACAATACTAACATTTCCGTCTTCGTCGGTTGCTATTAACTCAAAACCTGTTTCGTTTTCTGTAAGTAGTAAAGTGGTGCTTAGTTTACGTACGGCACTATCTTCTCTTTCTACAATTTTGATGAAAGCTGCATCGTTATTACGGTAGATAAAAGTTCCGTCTTTTACTTCTTTTAAAACGTTTGGATAAATTTTACCGTTTTCGGCTTTGTTTACATAGATTCCGTCGGCTTCGTTATTTTCGTTGATGAAGCAAAGTCCGTCACCGTTGTTTAGTAATTCGCCGTTTTCGATTTCGTAAGCATTTCCAACAGTTCGGATTAATTTACCAATATATTGTCCTTTTGATTTTGGGCTTTCCCAAGATCCAATACTATGATTTCTGTCGTTTACAAAATAGTCGGTATATCCACGATTGAAAGTTCTGTTTAAAGAAGAATCAAAAGTATATGTACATTTTCCAGAAGAAGCTTTCATGTATTTGTCGCTTCCTTCGCCTTCTAAGAAACTATCCAGCTTTTGACGTAAAAAGGACACGTTGTTTTTTACGTAAACAACATCTTTTAATCTTCCTTCGATTTTAAAAGAAACGATTCCGGCTTCAATTAAATTAGGGATTTGGTCTGAAATATCTAAATCTTTAATCGATAGTAAGTGACTGTTTTTGATTAAAGTTTCTCCGTTTCCGTCAATCAAGTTATAAGGTAAACGACAGTTTTGAGCGCAAGAACCACGATTGGCGCTGCGTTCTCCGTTTGCCACACTCATATAACAGTTTCCACTGAAAGAAACACATAAAGCTCCGGTTACGAAAAACTCTAATTCTACATCAGCCTCGTCGTATATTGTTTTAATTTGATGCAAATTCAATTCACGGGCTAAAACCACACGTTTTATTCCGGCATCTTTTAGGAACTTAATTTTATCAGCATCACGATTATTAGCTTGTGTGCTGGCATGAAGTACAATAGGAGGTAACTCCATCTCCATGATAGCCATATCCTGAATAATTAGTGCATCTACACCAATATCGTATAATTCATAAATCATTTGACGACACGTTTCAAGTTCGTTGTCGTACAAAATGGTATTCATTACCACAAAAACCTGAGCATTAAATAAGTGAGCATATTTTACTAATGCAGCCACATCTTCAAGAGAATTGTTGGCATTAGAACGTGCTCCAAATTGTGGTGCACCAATATAAACTGCATCGGCTCCACTATTTATAGCTGCCATTCCTCCAATTAAATCTTTAGCAGGAGCTAATATTTCGATTTTTTTCTTCATCGAGTTGATGATAAATTATTTATTTCTAAAACTTTATGCTTTTTGGCTTTCGCCTAAAAAAGTTTGCAAAGTTCTTATAAATTATTTGAGTTTACTAATACTGAAGTGACTTTTTTTTAAATAGTTAACTAATATGGAATGATGATATTTAAGGTTTTGAATTTATTTATTTGATTCATATGTAAGTTGTACTACCCCAGATTTGAAAGTATTGGTTTTAATAAGTTTTAGCTCTACTCGTTCTTTTAAGTCTTCAAACAATGGTTTTCCGCTTCCTAAAGCTATTGGATGGACTGATATTCGGTATGTATCAACAAGACCTAATTGGATAAATGTTTTAATAAGACTTGCTCCACCATACAGCCATATATCTTTTTCGCCATGTTTTTTTATTTCGGTTACCTTATTAATGATATCAGTATTTATGAAAGTGGCTCTGTCATCATGTATATTCTGACTTGAAAAAACAAATTTCTTTTTTGAATGTACTGCTTGCCATAGTTTTTGTTCTGCTGAACTGGCGTTTGTTTCTGGCTGATAATTTCCCCACATATCATAACTTACTCTACCGTAAAAAATAGTATCTATGGTTGATAAAAAACCATCAAAATCCATATCATCATCCATGATGCACCAATCAACTTCTCCGTTTGGACCTTCAATAAAGCCATCTAGGGTTACGGCTAAATCTAGAATTACTTTTTTCATTTGTAAAATATTTAATGTTTGTCTTGCTTTGGTTTTCGGATATAAAAATATCGTTTTTCAACTTATATAAAATAAAAAAACTACTCGGTTTATTAACTAAGTAGTTTTTATTTTTGAAAATATTTTTATTGATTTGAGGAGATTGAGTTTTGAATTATCTCCAAATCAATTGAAATGAGTGTTCTTTTTGCATTACCAATTCACGGGAAAAGTATATCCTGCCGTAAATGCACCGAAACCTTGTTCACCTGATAGATTTCCGTAAAAGGTAACTCCAATTTCTATGTTGTTTTTTGGGCCCAATGCAAGTCCTAAGCTAATTGGAATATGTGGAACTACACCGCTTTTTTTCTCATTGACTTGATTAGTGTAGGTTTCAAATGAACCGATAGAAGCGCCAATACCAGTTTCTATAAATGGTGCAACCCAAGGAATTGGTGCGCAAAGACGAACTTTTGCTCCTAGTAAAAATGCATTAGTTTCTACTTTGTAGCCTTGTGGGTTTTTAACGGCATCTTCGCTAGTTGAGGTAAAAATAACGCCAGCATAAGGTCTTACGCTAAACCATTTGGTAACTCCTATTATATATTCTCCTTGGGCAAAAAAACCAGAACCATCGATGATTTCGGGATTTTCTTCTTCATAATTTGAAGTGCTAGATCCATAGCCTATTGAGACTTTGATAAAATTTCCTTCTGTTTGGGCTTTTGCCAGATTTGATGAAAATATTGTAAAAATAATAATGATAAAGATTTTCCGAAATACAGAATTCATAATTAGGTGGTTATTTGGTTTGTAATGTTTTATAATAAAGATTATATTCTTCATATTGTTGTTTTATAGGAATCTCATATTCGTTTAAATGCTATAAAACGGTTTTTATTTGCGGGCTAAAAATACTAATAATATAATCTAAAAAGTAATGTTTGTTTGGTGAGTAATAATACAAGGGTGTAAGGAAATTGGTTTCGTGTATTTAATATCAGCATGCAAACATGAGTAGTAATAGAAAACAAAGTTCATTATGTTTTTCATTTTTTAAATTCTATCCTGTTTTAATTATAGCTCACGGTTTCAACCGTGTGATGCGGATTGCGATAATACATTGTGCACCAACGGTTGAAACCGTTGGTTATGTTTACAATATGTTATTTGTGCTTGCAATCTGTTGTTTATTAGTAAAGTTGATAGTGATTAGTTTTTGGGTTAGGGATAGGAGCGATATCCTTTTATTTTTTCTTTAAAAAATAAAAGATATAGTCGGATAGCCCGACCGGAGGAAACCCCATAAAAAAACAGCTTAAAGTATAAAGTGATGAAACTTTAAACCTTAAGCCGTTTTAATAAACTTATTTTATGTTGTTATGCAGCCAAAGCTTCTTTGATTCTGCGTAATGCTTCTTCTAGGATATCGTCGCTTGTTGCGTAAGAGAAACGGATACAATTTGGGTTTCCGAATGCATCTCCTGTTACTGTTGCAACATTTGCTTCGCCAAGAAGATACATTGATAAATCATTAGCATCTTTGATGTGTGTTCCTTTTAATGTTTTTCCGAAGAAAGAAGATACGTCAGGGAATACGTAAAATGCTCCTTCTGGAACGTTGATTTTTACTCCTGGAATTTCTTTTAATAATCCAACTACTAAATCTCTACGTGTGTGGAAAGCCTTTACCATGTGGTTTAATACACTTGGGTCAGCATCTACAGCCGTAATTGTAGCGCGTTGTGCCACAGAATTTGCTCCAGATGTTACTTGTCCTTGAATTTTTGTACATGCTTTTGCGATGAATTCTGGAGCTCCAATATAACCAACTCTGTATCCTGTCATAGCAAATGCTTTTGCAACTCCGTTTACAGTGATTGTTTTTTCTAACATTCCCGGGATTGAACCGATACTGCAGAATGTTCCTGAGAAATTAATGTGCTCATAAATCTCGTCGGCAACTACGTATATATTTGGATGTTTTTCTAACACTTTTGCAAGTGCAGTTAACTCTTCTCTGCTGTAAACTGAACCTGAAGGGTTACAAGGAGAACTGAACCACATCATTTTTGTTTTTGGTGTAATTGCAGCTTCTAATTGTGCTGGTGTAATCTTGAAATCTGTATCTACAGATGTTGGAACTTCTACTGGAACTCCTCCTGAAAGTTTTACGATTTCGAAATAAGAAACCCAGTATGGTGCTGGTAAAATAACCTCGTCACCTTCGTTTAACATTACTTGTGCAATGTTGTATAATGATTGTTTTGCTCCTGTAGAAACTACAATTTGAGTTGGTTTGTAGTCTAATCCGTTATCTCTTTTGAATTTTCTGCAAATTGCTTCTCTCAATTCTAAATAACCTTCTACTGGAGAATATGTACTGTAATTTTCGTCGACTGCTTTTTTAACTGCTTCTTTAATAAAGTCTGGCGTGTTAAAATCAGGTTCACCTAAACTTAAACTGATAATGTCTTTTCCTTGTGCTTTTAGTTCGCGTGCCAAAGCTGCCATTGCTAGAGTTTGTGATGTCGCAAGGTTGTTGATTCTGTCTGAAAGAATATGGTTCATTATAAAATTTTTGAATGTCCTTAATTTCAACTTTAATTAAGGATGGTTAATTATTAATAGATTTTTTTTAGTTTAAACTGATAGTCCAGGTTTCATCCCTAATTCACGTAAATGTTTGAAGTGAGCAATAATAGCACTTCCCATTGTTTTGTATTCGTAATATGGTAAATCGCATTCTTTTGCAGTTTCTTTCACGATTTTTGCAATTTTACCATAATGAATGTGACTTATATTTGGGAAAATATGGTGTTCGATTTGGTGATTTAATCCTCCAGTGTACCAGTTTACAATTGCGCTTTTTGGAGCAAAATTGGTTGTAGTAAATAATTGGTGAATAGCCCACGTATTGTCCATTTCACCTAATTCGTTTGGAGATGGGTTTGTAGTTTCTTCAACAACGTGTGCTAACTGAAATACAACACTTAGGATTAATCCGGCTGTATAGTGCATTACGAAGAATCCGATTAGTACTTTCCACCATGTAATCCCAATTACGATTGGTAAAACAATCCAGATTGAAACATAAATAACTTTTGTTATAATTAATGTCGTCCAAAGAATCTTTGGGCTTTTTGGCTCACCATAAGATAATTTTCTTTTTAGGTAGTTTCGCATTTGCTTAAAATCGGTTGTAATTGCCCAATTAAATGTCAATAAACCATATAAGAATACAGAATAATAATGCTGAAAACGGTGAAAACTATGCCATTCTGCATGCTTTGTAAAACGAATAATTCTTCCTGCATCCAGATCTTCATCATGTCCAGGAATATTAGTATAAGTATGGTGTAAAACATTATGTTGTACTTGCCAGTTGTAAACGTTTCCTGCAAGAACATAAATAGTTCCTCCCATGAATTTGTTAATCCAGTTTTTGGTCGAATAAGAACCATGATTTCCATCGTGCATTACGTTCATTCCAACACCTGCCATCCCGATACCAATTACGATTGATAAAAGTAACATTACCCAAAAAGGCATATTAAGTGTAAGGATTAAAAAATATGGTGTTAAAAAAACAGCAAAAAGAATAACGGCTTTTAAGTGTAACTTCCAGTTTCCGGTTTTCTGAATATTATTCTCTTTGAAGTAATTGTTTACTCGAGAGTTAAGTGTTCTGAAAAACTTCAGATTGTCTTGCTTTGCAAATATAGGAGCAGTCTTATTCATAATTAATTTAAATAGTTTTCAAAGGTAATTATTATAAATTTTCAATTTGCAAAATTGAGTTAAATATTTCAATCGTAAAGTAGTACTTTTGTTAAAAATTTAAAGCAATGGACGAGATATTGAAATATTTTCCTGATTTGACCGATCTTCAAATCGAACAATTTCAAAAATTAGACTTTTTATACCACGATTGGAATGAAAAAATCAATGTAATTTCTAGAAAAGACATTGATTCCTTATATACAAAACATATTTTACATTCATTAGGGATTGCAAAAATCATGAAATTTGAACCTGGAGCAACAGTTTTAGATGTTGGAACTGGAGGTGGTTTTCCTGGAATTCCGCTAGCGATTCTTTTTCCTGAAACACGATTTTATTTAATTGATGTAATTGCCAAAAAAATAAAAGTGGTTCAAGGTGTTGTTGATGCATTAGAATTAAAGAATGTGAAGGCTGAACAAAAGCGTGCTGAATTGGTTAAAGGAGATTTTGATTTTATTGTAAGTCGTGCCGTAACCAATATGCCGGATTTTGTTTCGTGGGTGAAAGAAAAAATTAAGAAACAACACAAGCATACTCTAAGAAACGGAATCCTATATCTTAAAGGAGGAGATTTAGCAGAGGAACTAAAAGATTTCCCTAAAGCTACGTTGTATGATTTAGCAGAAATATTTGATGATGAATTTTTTGAAACTAAAAAAGTGGTTCATCTTCCTTTGAAGTTTACAGTTTAAAACATATCGAATACAATTTATAAAACCCTGTCTGGATTAGATGGGGTTTTTACTTTTTAGATTGGTATGGTTTGTTGTTCTATTGGCTGGATGTGAATACAAGAAAGAAATAAGAATTTACCTCGTCTGTTCGACTTTCAGTCTCGAGTCACGAATTTGCTCAAATTTTAATGAGATTAACGTTGTTTGTGGAATTAATTTCACAAACAAATTAGTGACAATTAGTGAAATTAGTGTTCAAAATTGTTTAAATCGATAGTATCATAACAGAAAGATAATTTTGTTACTAAGTGTATTTTTTTATCTTTGAAATACTTACAAAAACAAAGTAATGATGGATAGAAGGAAGTTTTTTAGAAATGGCTCTTTATTTACAATTGGAGCTGCTGTAATGAATCCTTTTCAGGGTTCTGCAAATATTTTAGATTTAGAATCGGTTAACAAAAATAAGAAAGCTAAAAATATTATTCTTTTAGTTAGCGACGGAATGAGCACAGGAACTCTAAATATGACTGATTTGTTCCTGAACAGAAAAACAGGAAAAGGTTCTAATTGGATTCAGTTATATAAAGACAATCGGGTTTCGAGAGCCTTGATGGATACGGCTTCGGCTAGTTCTATAGTAACCGATTCGTCGGCCGCAAGTTCTTCCTGGGGCGGTGGTTTCAGAGTAAATAATGGGGTGCTTAATGTAAGTCCTCAAGGGGAACCACATTTACCTATTTGGCAAAAGTTCAAGAAATCGGGTAAGATGGCTGGTTGTGTAACTACTGTTCCTATTACTCATGCAACTCCTGCTGGGTTTTGTGTAAATAGTAAAAGCCGAAATGCTCAGGATGATATTGCCGAACAATATCTAGATCTTGGTTTTGATGTTATGATGGGTGGAGGTTCAAACTATTTTAACTCTGGGGTAAGAAAAGATAAAAAGGATATGTATGCTGCTTTTAAAGCAAAAGGATATCAGGTGGTAAAAACGCGTTCTGAGATGGATGCAGCTTCTAATTCTCAACCTATTTTAGGTGTGTTTGCAGAAGATGGTCTTCCTTATTATGTAGATAGAAATAGCGATGATAATTTAAAACAAACAGTTCCAAGTCTTGGTGAGATGGCTCAGAAAGCTATTGATAGAATGAAAGGTCATAAAAACGGTTTTGTTTTACAAATAGAAAGCGGAAAAGTGGATTGGGCTGCACACGGAAATGATATTGCAGGTTTAATTAATGACCAAATTGAGTTTGACGAAGCAGTAAAAATTGCCATAGATTTTGCCGAGAAAGACAAAGAAACTTTAGTGATAATTACAACTGACCACGGTAACGCAAATCCTGGGATTATTTATGGTAAATACGCTAATGAGAATTTTGATAGCATCCAGAAATATACACAGACTAACGAGTGGGTTTTAAATCAGATAAAACCTGATTCTTCGGTTGCTCAAGTAAAGGAAATTATCGAAAAAGCTAATGGACATTCAGTTTCGGATGAAGATGCCAAAACGGTTTTGAGTTATTATGATGGTTTGCATAAGGAAGACGGATTGTACAACTACAAGAAGTTACCTTATAAAGCTTTTGCTGAAATGCAAGGAAAAATAAATTCTGTAGGTTGGATTAGTATGGATCACTCTGCCGATTATGTAGAGCTGGCAATGTTCGGTCCTGGAAGTGAACTTTTAAAGCCTTTTGTAAAAAATACCGATTTACATTATTTGATGTTACAAGCTGCAGAAGTAGAAAATAAATTTTAGTTTACTTCATAAAAAATAAATCCCACAAGATTCAGAATCATCTGAAGTTTGTGGGGTTTTACTATTTGATAGTTTTTAAATACGTTAGCCAGTTTTCTTTATAACTACTACCTATTGGGATTTCGATTGCGTTTATTTCGACTTCGTTTTTAGAATAAGCAGTCAGTTTTTTTGTCTGAATGATAAAAGAGCGATGAACCCTAACAAAATTTGAATCTAATAATTTCTCGAAAGCTGAAATGTTCTGTTTAAGATGATGCGATTTTCCGTTTTCTAAATGTATAGTGATATAATCTTTTAGACTTTCGATGTATAAGATTTCTTCAAAAATTATTTTGATATTTCTATTCCCGCTTGATACAAAAATATGATTTTCGGCTACTGCTTTTTCTTCTTTTTTGTGTGTTTGTAATTGTTTGAATTTTTCTATCGAAACAAAAAAACGATCAAACGTAATTGGTTTTAAAAGGTAATCTATAACATTGAGTTCATATCCTTCGATAGCATATTCGCGATAAGCGGTTGTGAAAATTACCTTAGGAGGATTCTTTAATTTTTTTAAAAAATCATTTCCTTTTAATAAAGGCATTTCGATATCCAGAAATAGTAAATCGACTGTATTTGTTTCTAAAAAAGTATATGCTTTTAATGCATTTTCAAATGAATCAACTAGTTCAAAATTGTCAAAATTACCTAGATGAGATGCAATTAACTCTCTAGCCAATGGTTCGTCGTCGACGATAATGCATTTATATTTCATTTGAAAATTTTATATTTAATAGATGCAATTTTAATCTTTTTGAGGTTTGTTTGCAATCTAATCTAGTTATTTTGCGGTTTCTTTTGCTATACGTTCTAAAACTTCTATCGCATTTTTATTCTCAGGATTTAGTTCTATAGATTTTTTATACATTGCAATAGCTTCGTCCTTTTTATTGATTTTTAGTAAAGCCTCACCATAACTATCATATGTATTTGCACTTTTTGGATTTAAAAGCATATTTAACTTAAAAACTTCGGCTGCCTTTTCATTTTCATTTTTGCGTAATAATTCATATCCCCAATTGTTTAAATCGTCTTCGGAATTATTGTATGCCAATTGCTCTTTTTTATCCTCGTTAAAAGCTTGAATTGTGTATTGTAAAGCGCGTTCTTGGATTTCAGTTTTTTGTTTAGAGCCATTTGCATACATTTTGGCAATTGTGGTAATTACCAATGGCGGATTGTCCATCCAAATAGCATGACCGCAACCATAAGCAGTTATACCTATAACATTAGGATTATTTGCTACATATTTTTTGTGACATTCTTTCCAGCGTTCGATTTCTTCTGGTGTTTTATAGAAAGGTATTCCGTTAATAAAATCAACTACGGGAATGTTTTGAGGAATAGACAACTTACTCATTATTTTTACAGTTTCGGCAATAGTTGCCGACATATAATAAATGCCTTTATTGTTTTTTTTCCATTGTGGGATGAGTTTATCCTGTGTAGCAAGAACTTTTTCAATGTAACCATCTTCAAAATAGCTATGGTTGACATCAATTAATACAGCCCCTTTTACGAGTTTAGGATGTCTGGTAGCATAGAGGGTTGATAGATAACCTCCGTAAGAATGTGAAACCAATATGATTTCTTTATCGTATCCCAGTTTTTTTAAGCCAATTTCTAAATCTTCAATATTACTTATGATTCCGTGTTTGGAATCATCGGTTTGTAAAGTATCAATTGTACTTGTACCAAAACCAGCTCTGTCATAAGTTATTAAAGTAGCGTTTGTAATCTCGGAAATTGGTTTTAAAATCGAATTCCAAACCGAGCCATCATTCCCACCACCAGCATCAAAAAGGATAGGCGTTCCTTTTCCTTTTACAATTTTAAAATGGATCTTGTGGTTACCAACATCGACCAAAGTATCAATTGTTTTAGATTGGCTATTTGCAGAAATAAAGCAGAAAATAGATAAAAGATTAATTAAGAGACGTTTTTTCATGAAATTTGAAATGATTAGTTTGAAAAGATAAATTGATTCTTGGAATTTATAGATAAAGAGAAAGTTGAACCTTATAAAGGGTTTGCGTTTGTTCCATTTCTAATTGATGTTTTTTTGGATATAATAAATCTAATTGTTTTCGGACATTTTCTAATCCAATTTTTGATTTATCCGAAATTGTTAAAATGCCATTTTGAGGTTTTGTATTCTCAATGCCAAAAATGATTTGTCCTTTTTTGCTCTCTAAATTTAGTTTGATAGTAGCTTTTTTGGTTTCGTTAATTACGCCGTGTTTAAAAGCATTTTCTATAAAAGTCAATATAATAAGAGGTGAAATTTTGTTGCTTTCCTGAATGTCTTTGGTAAACGAAATATCTAATCTGTTTTCGCTATAGCGAAGTTTTTCTAAAGCAATGTAATTCTCAATTAAGGCAATTTCTTTTTCGATAGAAACATAATCTTCATTGCAGCGGTATAATACAAAGTCCAGAATTTCGGATAGTTTCGCAATTACTTCGGGTGCTTTGTTGTCTTTTTTAAGAGTTAATGTGTATAAATTATTCAGCGTATTAAAGAGAAAATGAGGATTTAATTGATTCTTCAATACTTTTAATTCCATCGATTTTTTCTCTTCTTCCAGTTTTAAAAGACGTTGCTGCTTGCGATTAAAGCTGATAAAACCCAATATAATAATTGGATAAGTGATAAAAGAAAACTCTCTGAATATTAATTTAAATGAAGTTAATCTTTCGGGAACAGACATTTTGTGCCCAAGCCAATCATCAAAGAAACCAGGAAATTTAGGTTCTAGATAATAGTATTTAAAAATCATTAGAAAAGCAAAAACAAGATAAAGCCAGCCCAAAGCTGAAAATATAAAAAGCAAGTATTTTTTTTTGTTCAGAGTTTGAGGAATTATCCAATAAATTAATCCGTAAGCGGCGATTGCCTGAGCAATAACTTTCCAGGTATAAACAAAAGTAAAGTCGTAAGAACTAGTATCATTAGACTTGCCAGAGATGTATAATAACAAAAAGGAAATCCAATAGATACAATGAAATAGAATTCTTTTTAGGTCGATGTTTTTTAAAAAACTCATTATAATGGTTTAAGAGGGACAAGATAATAAAATATCGAAGTATGCTTTGTTCGTAGGGTTAAATAAAGACTTTTTGCTCCTGAAAATAGCACTTGGGCATACGAATGCATTATTCTTTTTAAATAGATCATTTGAATGCTAAAGTTGTGTTTTTGATTGCGCATAAAATAGGGAATTGACTCTAAAGCTATATTCGCTTTAAATATATAAATCATGATAAAACTGATTCTTCTATTCGCATTATTTTTAGTAAATGAACTAAAAAGTATTCTGTATTAAACGATCAAAAAATAATTAAACCTAAACAAAATGAAGACAACGATTAAAAGCGTAATTGGTATTCTGATTTTCATGAATACCGTAAATTTATTTTCGCAAGAGAGCAAACAAGAAATTACTTATAGTGAAGTTTCAAAAACAATTAAACCAACTTTGTTTGCCGATTTAGGCGAAACTTGCCAAACTCCCGACGGAATGGCTTTGGACAAAAAAGGGAATTTTTATTTGTCAATCACTAATCCAGTTACGTTTGAAAAGCACGGAAGTAAGATTCTAACATTTGATGAAAATGATAAACCCGTAACTTGGTTTGATAAATTACCCATACATCCCATAACGAAGAAAGTACATCCTATGGGAATGGAATTTGGCCCTGACGGAAATCTGTATTTAATGGATAATCAGTTTTTTACGGATAACGAAAATTTTTCCAGATTGATAAGAGTTGTAGTCGAGAATGGTAAACCTAAATATGCTGAGGTTTTGGCAGAAGGTTTCAACTTTGGCGAAGCTGTAAGGTGGTATAAAAATCGAGTTTATATAACAGATGCTCTTTTTGAGAATAGACGAGAAAGTGGGATTTATACTTTTTCATTGGAGGAATTAAATAAAGGCAAAATAATTTTGGATAAGAATACGAAACCAAATTATTTAGTAACAACATTTACTCTTAAGCCTGAAGTAACAAAAAGAACTATTGGAATTGATGGTATTGCTTTTGATAAAAAAGGAAATTTATATGCAGGAAATTTTGGAGATGGAGTGATTACAAAACTGGAATTAACAAAAGATGGTAAGCTAAAATCTAAGAAAGTAGTTTTTGACTCGGATAAATTAAAATGTTGTGATGGCTTTTTTTACGATGAGAAAAGGAATTCTATTTTTATTGCCAGTTATGACTATAATAGCGTTCATCAGTTAGATTTAAATACGAATACAATTCATTTAATTTGGGAAAATGGCAATGCTGATGGTTCTGACGGACAATTAGATAATCCTTGTGAAACGATAATTTATAAAGGAAAATTATTGGTTGTAAACTACGATACTTTTAAAGGGGAGAAGAATACTGAGATAGATTCCTTTCATACTATTTCTAGTTTTGAATTAGCTAAATAGACTTAATTCGTAACAAAAAAGAATCCCCACAAGTTTTAAAAACATTTTAAACTTGTGGGGATTTCTCTAAAAATATATTGAATTAACTAGCCTCTTTTGGAAAACATAAAAAAGGATTTGTTTCGTAGTTTAAACTCGCAACAAAATCTTTTATGGAAGTTTCCGAAGATTTTGCGCTGTATATATAAAAAGGATCAAAGAAAAAATCACGGCTAATTACTGGTTCTGCCGATGGATTATAAACTTCTTCATCTGTAGCTTTTATATTGTCATACGTATATTGACAAGGAAAGATATGTTTAAGTTCTTTTAAAGTATTTTTAAGCCATTTATTAAATATTTTTTTCTTTGGAGAAATGTGGCGCGCAAGTAATGCTAAACCTACGATTTCGCTTTGAAGATAATAAGATCCTTTTCTGCGTAGTACATCTACCATTCTTACATTCATAAGAGCAACCCATAAAGGACCATCTATAGGACCAGTTGCAGGAGCATCCATATTAAGGTCAAAAACTAGGGGTTTGGTATACTCAGGATTTGATATAGAACACCAAAGAGCTTCGATGCGCAGTTTCATTTCTTGAGATGATTCGGTATGGCTTTTATAACGCCAGTATATCCATTCAAGTAATGCAGCCGTTAATCCTAAAGAAGCCTTGTAACTAATACTTTCTAAAGCATTTTCTAGTTTATTATGATTCTCTGCCGGATCAATAAGTTTCTCCATGATTTTTTCATTCCACTTAAAATCAATTACGTGACCAACACTTTTTGCTTCACGGATTATTTCAGGTACTTTCTCTAAACTTTTCATAAGTCATTTTAATTTAATTCCATATTTATGTGCGAACATCCTATTCTTTTCCTATGAGTTTATTTACTAGGTTAAGAAAGTTCAAATTTACGTGTGCGCTTATTTTTTTTATGTCAGGAAAGGTTTTAAAAGTAACATTATAAGGTTTTTGGAAAGGGTATGTTTTTGATAACCAACTGCGTACGAAAACGATTACAAATAATCATTAGGTAAGATGTTTTCATCTTTTATAAAAGTAAAAACCCACAAGATTCAAATAGTTTTGAAACCTGTGGGTTTTAATTGTTTTTTAAACTTTAGAGATTATTCTCCTAAAAACGGATATCTGTAATCTTCTGGAGTTACAAATGTTTCTTTTATTGTTCTTGGAGATGCCCAACGCAATAAGTTTAATGCAGAACCTGCTTTATCATTTGTTCCAGATGCTCTTGCACCACCAAATGGTTGCATACCTACAACAGCTCCTGTTGGTTTATCATTAATATAGAAGTTACCTGCAGCATTTTGTAATTTTGTTGTAGCTACTTCGATAGCATAACGATCTTGACTAAATACAGCACCAGTAAGAGCATATTCAGAAGTAGTATCAACTAATTCTAAAGTTTCTTCCCATTTTGCATCTTCATATACATATATAGTAATAACTGGTCCGAATAATTCGGTTTCCATTGTAGTATATTTTGGATTTGTAGTTACGATTACCGTTGGCTCAATAAAGTATCCAACAGATTTATCGTAGTTTCCACCAACGATTATTTCAGCATCAGCATCTTTTTTAGCTTGATCAATAAAACTAGCTAATTTATCAAAAGATCCTTCGTGAATAACTGCAGTAACAAAGTTACCAAAATCTTCTGGTGAACCCATTTTCATAGATTTCACATCAGTGATTATTTGCTCTTTTACAGCTGGCCATAAACTTTGTGGAATATATGCTCTTGAAGCTGCAGAACATTTTTGTCCTTGAAATTCAAATGCACCACGTACAATTCCTGTAGATACTTGCTTAGCATTAGCACTTGGATGTGCAATGATAAAATCTTTACCACCAGTTTCTCCTACGATTCTTGGGTAAGTTTTGTAGTTGTGAATGTTTGCACCAATTTTAGCCCAAATATCTTTAAATACATGAGTTGAACCTGTAAAGTGTACTCCAGCAAAATCACGACTTGCCAATACAGTATCGGTAATCATTAATGCATCACCAAAAACTACGTTGATAACACCGTCTGGAACTCCAGCTTCTTTAAAAACTTCGATGATAATTTGAGTAGAGAATACTTGGCTATCACTTGGTTTCCAGATAACAACATTCCCCATCATTGCAGCACTTGCAGGAAGATTTGCAGCAATAGCAGTAAAGTTAAAAGGAGTAATTGCATATACAAAACCTTCTAGAGGTCTGTACTCAAGACGATTCCATGTTGTAGAATCAGATTTTGGTTGGTCTGCGTAAATTTGAGTCATGAACTCAACATTGTAACGTAAGAAGTCAATCAATTCACAAGAAGCATCAATCTCAGCTTGGTGAATATTTTTTGATTGTCCAATCATTGTAGCTGCGTTTATTCTGGCTCTGTAAGGACCAGCAATAAGTTCAGCAGCTTTTAAGAAAATAGCAGCACGTTGTTCCCATGCCATATTTGCCCATGCATCTTTTGCTTCAAGCGCATTAGCAATCGCTTTTTCTATATGTTTTTTTTCGGCTAGGTGGTAAGTTCCTACTACATGTTTGTGGTCATGAGGAGCCGTGATGTTTCTCGTGTTCCCAGTTTTAATTTCTTCACTTCCAATGTATAACGGAACATCAATTTTAGAGTTCCACATTGTAGTATAAGCTGCTTGTACTGCTGCTTTTTCTGGTGAGTTTGGCGCATATCCTTTTACGGGTTCGTTTACCGCTTTAGGTACATGAAAAAATCCTTTTAGCATATTGTTTAGAATTAGATAATTAGACAAATTAACAGTTGGATAATTCATTTTATACGAATTATCTAACGCTGTACAAAAGTACAAAGGATAAACTAATAATTTGATAATTTTAGTATAAGATAACTATAAAAAATTTCTATAGAAAAGAGATTAGTTTAATGCAAATGGAGCGCACATTCTAAAAGTAGGAACAATTACTTTGAAAATTTTTGTAGTAGTAAAATTAACCATGTTAAAATATCCTTTCATTGCACCATAAGGAGATGACAATAAACAGCCTGAACTATAGGTATGAAATTCGCCAGGTTTTAAAACTGGTTTTTTTCCAATTACGCCTTCGCCATCTACTATTTCGATATCGTTTAATGAATCAAAAATTTCCCAATGACGAGAAGTAAGTTGTACAGAATCTTTGCTATGATTCTCTATAGTAACCACATAGCTAAAGGCAAAGTGAATCTTGTAGTTCTTGAAGTAGGTACCTTCAAAACTAGTTAAAACGGATATTTTTATGCCTCTTGTTATTTGAGAAACCATACTAAAGTGGTATATATGTGCGTAATAGAAGCAAATTTACAAAAAAAAATGATTCAAAAAAACCATTTCTAAAATGTTTTTAATTGATGATGTTCAGGGAGTTTGCATATCCTTTACCAATTACACGATCATAACGGTCTCTATTCTCTCGATAATAAACCAATATAGTGTATTCATTTTCGGTTTGGAAAAAATTACCATCGATTGCATTCTCATAATCAATTGCTCCTTTTTTATCGGCTATCTGATATTGGTAATTAGTAAATCCTTGTTTTATCATTATGGCTTTTTCGTATACGCCTTTCTCAGTATTATAATCCATTTTATTCTCGGGAGTTAAACCGTAATTGTTGAACATTCCGTTAATGTATATGTCTTTATTGAGACGGAAGGCGGGTGCCGAAAGTGTGAAATAAACCCAGGCATAATCAGCTTCGACTTCATTGTTTGTTGCATTCATGTTTTTTACAACAAAGTTTCCATTTATATCCTGATAGTTTGTGTAAGGAAAATTTCCTCTGGCGCTATTGGTGTATAAATAAGAATTATAAATGTCTTTGCTAGAATCGACTCTTCCTACATTGTTACCAGCGTTACGAATATCTTTATTTTCAAAATATAAAAATTCATTTCCAGCCCAGAATTGGGTTTCATTATTGTATTTATATATTAAATCATTTCCAATTGTGTATTGTGGTGGAACGTTTTTAATTCCGGTATTAAAGTTCCCATTTTGTATTAAAAACACTTTTACACTTTGTAATGGAGTCTGAAAAAGAAAGGAGTTGGATTTTATAGCAAAATCCAAATTATGCTTGTATTCGATATCGCTTACTGTTCGGCTTCTTCTTACCTGAGCGGGAACAGTAACTAAGTTTTCATATACAATGAACTTTCTGGAAAAGATAACTTCTTTATCTTCATTTAGAATCTTAATAATATAATTACCTGTAATCAATAATTGGGTATATTGATTTGGAAAAGATACTTTATAGTGTGAATATATCTGTAAGGTGTTAAATGAATTGGTATAATTGGTGATTCTCTGACCGTCAAATCCTTGTAAATAATCAGTTTTTGGAATATCAGACGGAATCCAATTGTAATCGCAATGTGTAATTTCGTAATAATAATCAGCTTCATTACCAAATAAATCATCAAACTGGAGTTGAAAACTATTTCCTAATTCAAATATCGGAACAACATTTTGTCCACCTTGTTCAAACGAAACTGTTTTGATATTATATGGTGGAGTGATTTCTGATTGTACTTGGGCTGTAGCTGAAGTAAAAACAAGAATAAAAATTAATTTTCGGAAGAATGAATTTGGCATAATATATTATGTTGCAAGATTGTAAATATAACAATTTTATATAACGAAAAATGTACCAATTTATTAGGAACCTAATATATACTCTAAATTAACTTCGATTTCATCGTTAACAAAGCTTTCTTCTAAAAGCGAATCAGATAATAGTTTTTTGTTTTCTTGCAGTTTAATTATTTTTTCTTCAACCGTATTTTTCGAAATAAACCTTACAACGTTTACTTTGTTTAATTGCCCAATTCGGTGCGCTCGTCCAACTCCTTGTTTTTCTGCAAAAGGATTCCACCATGGATCTAAAAATAAAACATAAGATGCTTTGGTGATATTTAAACCAACGCCACCTGCTTTAAGCGAAATAAAAAATAACAATGGATTTTCGTTTTCCTGAAATAAATTTACTTGTTGCTCTCTTTTCTTGGCAGGAGTATCACCTGTAATCTCACAAAAAGCTATTTTGTTTTCTTTACACCAAGTCGTGTAGAAACTCAAATTAGTAACAAATGAACTAAAAATGATGGTTTTTTGTTTCTCTTTTACTAAAGTTTCCAGATAATTAGTGACTGCGATATATTTTCCAGAATCAATCTCTGATTCCTGATCTACCATTTTTGGGTGATTACTCAGTTGTCTTAACTTCATCAATGTATTGATAATGCTAATTTTGTCTGGGCCGGATCCATCAGTTTTTAGTAAAAAATTACGTGCTTTTGATTTCTCTTTTTCATATAATTTTTCCTGTTCAGGATCCATATCGCAATAATAAATCTGCTCTGTCAATTCTGGTAAATCCTTTAAAACCTGCTCTTTGGTTCTTCTTAATATATAAGGCTGAATAAGATTTTTTAGTTCTGCTAAACTATCTTCGTCTTGCTTTTTCTCAATCGGAATTTTAAAATTTTCGGCAAAGAAATTATAACTGCCCAAAATATCTGGATTTATAAATTGCATTTGCGACCATAAATCGTCCAAAGAGTTTTCGATAGGCGTACCACTTAAAGCTATTTTATGTTCCGTGTTTATTTTAGTAATAGCTTTGAAAATTTTAGAATTTTTATTTTTAATGTATTGACTTTCGTCCAAAATTAAATAACGGAAATTGTATTTTTCTAAAATTGAAATATCGCGATGAATGATGCTGTAACTGGTAAAAATTAAATCTGATGATTCTAATCTACTCGCTAATAATTTTCTGTCGTTACCAACATACTGCATTTTCGAAAAATGGGGTGTAAATTTCCCCGCTTCGTTATACCAGTTAAAAACCAATGAAGAAGGCAAAACAATCAATGTTTTTAAAGGTTCTCTTTCAATAATGGTTTCATTTTGAAATAAATCAAAATTTGTGGTTTTGGTTGTAAAACCTAACTGTTCCTGTACGGCAACCAATACGGCTAAGGTTTGTAAAGTCTTACCAAGACCCATATCATCAGCCAGACAAGCACCCAAGTTGGAATTAAAATGTCCCAAAAGCCATTTTACACCCTCAATTTGATAAGGTCTCAAAGTTGCTTTTAGCAAATCAGAAGAGGTGTATTCAGCTTCGCGAATTGGATTTACATCATTTTTTATTTCTGGAATAGCATCTAATGCGGCAAAATTACTTTTGCGTAAAAGCAGATTCCCATTCTCTGTTTTTGCCAGTTTTGCCAGTGAACCATATTTACTGAGCCATTCTAAAGGAATTAAAAAATAGTTTCCGTCGGGCAATAAAAAGAGTCTTTCTTTGCTTTTTATATTCGGAATAATTTCGCTGAAATTGATTTTATATGCTCCAATTGAAATGATTATTTTAATGTCAAACCAATCTTCTTTAGTTTCTCCTTTTGAAAATAAAACGGTATGGTTTTCTGTAATGATTGCTTTGCTTTCCAGTTGCAAATTTTGGATTGTAAAACCTAAATTTTCTAACTCTTCTTTACGATTAATAACTAATTGAATATTAGTATAAGGATCTGGAGTTTCTGTATCTGAATTCCAGCCAAACAATTCATTTTTGATTTTTATGAAACCAATTTCTAGCAATTTGTTTGTATATAAATCTTCATCAGAGCTTCGTTTAAACTGAATTATTTTTGGTTCATTGGCAACACTAAAATCAACAAACGTATGTGTTTTTTTAGTTTTACTAGCGTCAAATGAATATCCGTTATAATCGAAATGAAGGTTGAGATAATAGCAGTTTTTAAAGAAATCATAAACAGGTTGAATCGTACAGGAGATAATTTTATCACGGAGTTCAATTTCAAAACCAGTTGCTTCAATGTCAGTTTTTTTAGCTATTTCGGGAATGAAATTTTTAAAATAATCATCAACTAATCTTGAAGGTATTTCGATTGATTTTTTCTTTAAAAAAGGCGTAAGTTTTTTAGAATTCAACTCTTTTAACTGCCCAAGTTTTTTATTGATAATCAACCAACCTGGCGCATCCAGCAGTATATCGATACTACTATTCATGGGCAGAAATGTAGTTTCGTTTTCTTTTAACGATAGTGTATATGTAATTCCTTCTGCGTGTTTGTCAAATTGAATTTGAGGTTCAAAATCGAGAGGATTAGTACTAACTCGTGTACGATAAAAATCCTTTTCAATTCCCATGTTAATAGATAACGGAAATTGTTCTTTTACAATTAGTGTGTAAAAGGAACTTAAATGTAGTTGTAGATGCTGGCGAATTGCAAAATCAATTTTGGAATCTTTTTGCAGATCAGTAATTGTTTTTGCCGATTTGATTTTTGCGCTAAATTTCTTGAAAATAAATTCAGGCTTTAAAAATTCACAAGCCGTCAGTATTTTTTTTGTATTGGGATCTAAATGTTCAAATATAATTCCAAAACTTTCAAGAACGTCTGCGCTTGCTTTTTTGTTTAAATATTTAATGTCATTATCATTAGCGTCTTCAACGATATAAGCTGTTGGGATATAAACATTCAGATTTTTTTCAAAACTGATGTCAAAACAAAATTGAAATGATTTCGAAGGTTCCAAGATTAAGGGTTTGGTTTGGTTGTAATTTGGGGAGTTGTCTAAAAATTAAAGAGTTTTCAAATTATTGCTATTTTGAAAACTCTTTAGATGAACTTATATGGTGAAAAAACTTTTTAGTTTTCCTGTTTAAAACAAAGTGGGATAATTTCTCCTTTGGCCAAACAATATTTCTCTACAAGTTCCGGTGCAATTTTATTGGTGTAGTCTTCTTCGATTACAATAAAACCAATACTTCTTAATTTGTCAAAATAATCACGACCGTAAATGCGTACGTGGTCATATTGTCCGAAGATTTTAGCACGTTCTTTTTGGTCGGTAATAGTATCATCGGCAAAAGTAACTTCTCTTGATAGATCTTGTGGAATTTGCAAAATAGCCATTCCGCCTGGTTTTAAAACGCGAAATAATTCCTGCATAGCTTTTGTGTCATCAGGAATATGTTCTAAAACGTGATTGCATAAAATAACATCATATTCATTATCCTTAAAAGGCAAATTACAGATATCTGCTTTTACATCTGCTAAAGGAGAGAATAAATCAGTCGTTGTATAGTCGAGGTTTTTTTGCTTGCGGAATAGTTTGTAAAAAGCTTGTTCCGGAGCAAAATGTAATACTTTTTTTGGTGCTGTAAAAAAATCAGTCTGATCATTAAGGTATAACCATAACAAGCGGTGTCTTTCTAAAGAAAGTGTGCTTGGTGATAATACATTGTTACGTTGAGTTCCATAACCATAAGGCAAAAACATTTTGAAACTTTTACCATCAATAGGATCAGTAAATTTATCTCCTTTTAATGTAAAGGCTAAAATAGGACGCGCCACATAACTCAAACGAATTAATAATGGACGTGGAATGGTATTAAGTACTAGTTTAAAAAGTTTCTTCATAATTATTTCGCAAAGGCTCACAAAGGGAACTCAAAGATTCGCTAAGTTTTTAAATGTTTGATTTTGAGTTTATAAATCTTTTTATGTTGTTTTTTAATATAATGCTGTTGTAATTTATTAACAAGCCTAATGGGTATTTTCCCAGTTTCAAGTATGTTAATATTTGAGCGAAATGCGCAGGACTAAAACTTTCAACAGTTTTTAATTCGATCACTAATTTATCTTCTACAAGTAAATCAATCCTGTATCCTTGTTCTAGTCTAATTTCTTTATAGATAATTGGGAGTGTGACTTCTTTTTCAACTTTTAAACCTGCATTTTTAATTTCATAAAATAGGCATTCCTGATAAGCAGATTCGAGCAAACCTGGACCAAGTTGTCGATGAACTTCTATTGCTAATCCAATTATCTTGTATGATATAGCTTGTAAATCTTCAGGTATTTCGGAGAACTCATCACTCATCGTTATGCTTATTTTGAAAATAAATCTTTGCGTTTACTTTGTGAAACTTTGCGTAATAGCCTTATAAAACTAATGGCACTTTTCTAAACTCATCCTCTTCATTACTTTCGATTCCTAGTGCTTTATAGATGTATTGGAAAGTTGATAAGATTTCTGGTTTACCATCGATTAAAGCTACATCATGTTCAAAGTGAGCACTAGCTTTACCGTCGGCAGTTGTAATTGTCCAGCCATCTTTATGTTGTTTTATGTTTCTTGTTCCAAGGTTAATCATTGGCTCAATGGCAACAACCATTCCTTCAACAAAAAGTTTTCCTCTACCTTTTTTACCATAGTTAGGCATTTCAGGATCTTCGTGCATTTTTTGTCCAAGTCCATGACCTACAAGTTCACGAACAACACCATATCCATGGGATTCAGTATATTTTTGTATAGCATTTCCAACATCTTCTACTCGGTTTCCAGCTTTAAATTCGCGGATTCCAACATATAAAGATTCTTTGGTAACTTGTAATAGTTTTTTAACTTCTGGAGCAACTTCTCCAATTTCAAAGCTATAAGCATGATCTCCGTGATACCCATTTTTGTATGCACCACAATCTACCGAGATAACATCACCACTTTTTAGAGGTGTATTATTCGGGATACCGTGAACAACTTGCGAGTTTGGACTCATACAAAGTGAGTTCGGGAAGTCGTACAAACCTAAGAAGCTTGGTACAGCACCGTGATCACGAATAAATTCTTCGGCTAGTTTGTCAAGATATAATGTGGTGACTCCTTCTTTTATTTCAGAAGCAATCATTCCTAATGTTTTAGATACGATTAAGGCACTTTCGCGCATTAATTCTATTTCTTCACGTGATTTTACAATAATCATAATTTCGGATTTTCAGTTGGCAAAAGTACAATTTTAATATTATTTTTTTTAAATAGCTTTTGTATTTAATTATAACAATAATAATTAGGTCAAATAGCTATGATAAATATATAGAAAGTTTGTAAAATTATCTTGTTAAAATGAAAACAGTTGTAGAAACAATTGAATAAATTAGCTTCTTAATTAACTCGTTACATTATGAAAAGTAGTAATAACCAAGAAGGCATAAGCAAAGCGGCTGGTTTGATTAAGATGAAGAGATTTGCTTTGGGAGTATTGGGTGTAGCTGTAGTTCTTTTTTTGATAGCAATTTATTTTAAAATAGGTTGGCTAAAAGCTTTTAGCGAGGCGGCTATGGTGGGGGGAATTGCAGATTGGTTCGCTATAGTAGCCTTATTCAGGCATCCTCTGGGATTGCCAATTCCGCATACAGCTTTGATACCTAATAATAAAGATGCTATTGGGCAAAATCTTGGCACTTTTGTTTCTGATGAGTTTTTAATCAAAGAGAAATTAGAAGTAAAAATCGAGCAATTCAATTTTGCCGAAAAGGCTGCAAGCTGGCTATCTGAAAAAAGCAATGCAAATACAATCGCTTCATTAATTATTGAAGATATTATACCAGGGATTTTAAAAACAATCGTAGATGAAGATGTTCAGAAGTTTATTCAAGCCAAATTTGAAACCAAATTAAGAGAAATAAATTTTGGAGAATGGATTGCGGTAGGGTTGGAATCATTAACTAAAAGTGAAAAACAAGAGCAGTTAATTACTAATGTTCTAAAGATCCTTACGGAAGAATTGCAGAATAACAGAGATGTGATTCGCGAAAAAGTAAATAAATCAACGCCTTGGTACACGCTTGGTGTGGCCGATAAAAAAATTGCAGACGGTATTTTTAATGGACTTTATGAATTTATCGATGAAGCAAAACATTCTAACAGCAGTATCAGAAGAAAAATAAATGCCTATGTTCTTGATTTCATTACAGAGCTAAATAGTTCGCCAGAGCTTCAGCAAAAAGTAAATGATTTAGTGATAGAGTTTGCTCATAAGAGTGAAGTGAAAGAATATATCAATGATATTTGGGGTCAGATAAAAGTTGCGATTTCTGCCGATTTAGAAAAGAAAGATGATTCTAAAATAAAAAATAAAATCATCAACATGATTCAGAATTTTGGAGTCAGTATAAAAGGGGATGAAATTATGTTGAGTAAAATCAATAATTTTATAAAAATAGATTTGCTAGGAATCCTTTTGAAGAATAAGCAAATGATTGGAGATTTAATTGCTTCATCGGTAAAGAGTTGGGATAAGGAAGAAATCTCTAATAAGTTAGAATTAGAAATTGGGAAAGATCTCCAGTTTATCCGAATTAACGGAACTGTAGTAGGAGGGTTTGTGGGGCTTTTTATTTATTTTATCGAACATATTATCACCTAAAAAAAAGAGACAAATCGTAAGACTTGTCTCTTTTTAGGATATTTTAAGTTTAGTTTTAATCAGGATTTGCCATGATTTTAAAAAGTTCTGAATTAGAAATATAAAATCTGTTTTCTAAGGCAATAGCAGCAAGTTTAGCACTTACTAAATTATTCTCTCGAGTATTAATTAAGAATAGAGAACTTTCTCCAAACGAAAATAAGCGTTCTTCGGAGTTGAGCATTGTAACATTGTTTTCGACCAAATCTTTCGCCAGTTTCTTTTGTTTTAAGAGTGAGGTGATTTCTGTTTTTTGCGCGCTTATTTTATTGGTTAATTGTGTTTTTTCTAAAGCCAAAGCAAATTCATTCTCCTGAAGTTTATATTTCGCTAGTTTTAAGCTCCCTCGTTCCTTTCTTAAAAATAAAGGGAAATAAAATTCCAATCCTATTTTGTAATCTTCAAAACGATAATTATCAATGTAACCAGGCTCTGATAAATAGGAGTAACCCACATTTATTTTGGGTAACAGCATATTTTCTTTTAGCTTTTTTTCTACATTCAAAATCTCTATTTTGTTTTGTAACGCATTTATTTTCGGATGCGTTTCTAAGCTAAAATCGTTTTGTAATAAATCATTGGTTTTTAAAGTTTCTTGCAATGAGTTTTCTAGCTCAGTTTCAGGAATAAGACTATCGGACATCTCTAGCGGAATATTGTTTTCCAGCCAAAGAAAATTAGATAGTTCTAGTTTTGATTTAGCCAGTTTTAGTTTAGAATCCTCAAGACTTAATTCTCTATTTTTTAAACTAATTCCAGCTTCAATACTATCAATTGCAGGTTTGTCTCCTTGGCTTATTAATGCTTTGATTCCTGTTAGGCGTATTTGCGCATTATTATTGTACGTTTCGTAAAGCTTCATTTCGTCAAAATTCTTCTTCCAGTTAAAATAAGCAATCGAAGCATCGTACAATACAGCAATGGCTTGAAGTTTTCTTTCGGATTCGCTTAGTTTTATCTGAATTTTTGCTTTACGAACATCCGCCATTCTTTGGTTTATGAATAATCCTTGTCCAATAGGTACACTAATTCCAAAAGAAGTTAATCCTTTATTAGGAGTTGTGTTTTCGGGATTAAGATAAACACCTTCGTTATTATCGAATCCTGCTTTTAACTCGATTCCATACCAAGTCGGAATTTTAAAACTGCTGTTTAAAATGGAGTAGTATTCTTTGTCTTTAAATTGTTTTTGACTAAAATCGACTTCAATTTTTGGATCAAAACCGCCTCGGGCCATCATTAAATTAGCTTGGGCTTCACTGACTTCCAAATTAGCACTTTTAACCAAAGGGTGGTATTTTTTTACATATCCAAGAAATTCATTATAGCTGAATTCTTTAGCTATTGGTTCTTGACCAAAAACGGTAAAACCAATAAAAAGAAAGGCAAAAAGTAGTGATTTCATTATTTTTTTTCTTTTGTGGTTTTTGTCTCATTCTTGTAATAATTTGGAGGGAATCCGTTAAGGGTTCTCCAAATCTCAAACCAAATTGGTACAGTGTCTAACAATGCAATTGTTTGTGCACCAGAACCAACACTAAGTTGTTTAGGCCATTTAGCTTCGGATGGGTCTGGGGCAATCAGGATTCTGTATTTACCATTGTCGCTAATAAAATTTTCTATGGCTACAACTTGCCCTCCAAATGTACCGTAAGATATATCAGGCCAGCCCGAAAATACTATCGTAGGCCAACCATCAAACCAAACACGTACTTTTTCTCCTTTTTTTATCAAAGGCAAATCAATAGGATTTATAAAGGTTTCGACCGCAATATCATATTCAGATGGCATTATGGTTACTATTGGTGTTCCTTCTTTTATCGTTTCGCCAATACCAGCCAGCAAAGCTCTGTTAATGTAACCATTTTGTGCTGCTTTAATGTAATACATACCATTACGTACACTATAATTTACATATTGATTTTCTAGTTTATTAACCTGTGCTTCAGTATCAAATTTATTACTCAAGGTTGTATATTGATCACTTTTTGCTTTAGCTGCTTTTTCAGAATATTCGGCAGTGATTCTGTTAATCTCTACTTTAGTATTTATGTATTCATTTTTGCTGGTTAAATATTTATTTTCCTGAGTTACAATTTTAGCATCAACATCTTGTAATTTTAAGCGTTTTTCCTCTACATCGGTCATCGGTTTTAAACCTTCTTTGTTTAGTTGCAAGGCACGATTATATTGTGTGTTTGCAATTTTTAGCTGCGTTTTAACTGCAACAAGATCTATGCTGTCGCTTTTTATTTTTAAAAGGGATTGTTTTACTTTATTTCTTGCTTGCTCTAATTTTAATTTCTTCTCGTTTTCTATAAATTCTATTTGCTTAGAAAGTGTATTTACTTTTTCTCCATAGGATTCTAGAGATTGCTTTTTAGCATTAACTTGGTTTTTAGTGTTTTCTACTAAATTTGGATCCATGTAATCTTCTTTTATCTCAGAAATAAACATGATTGTATCTCCTTTTTTTACAAAATCCCCTTCTTGTACATACCATTTCTCAATTCGACCCGAAATAATACTCTGGATAGATTGTGGTCTTTGGTTGGGTTTTAAGGTCGTTACAGATCCTGAACCAGAGATGTTCTGTGTCCATGGCAAGAAAAGCGATATTATTACAAAGATTGCGGTGCCTATTATTATTTTATTCAGGATTTTATAATGAGGCCTATTGCTTAGGTCTTTTATAGTTTTATACTTGTCAAGAGGCTGTAACTTTGTTTTATTGTCGGAAATGTTTAGCATGGCGTATTGTTTTTTTGATCAAGTATGATAAGGCCGTTTTGCATGGTTATTTTTCGCGTAGATTTTGTTTTCCAATAAGGATTTTTAGAGGAAACAATAATGGTCCATTTATTCTTGTCGGAAGTTATAAAATCAATAATTTCATTAGCAACTTCATCATCCATAGTATCCGTTGGATCTTCATAAAAAAGGATTTTTGGTTTATGAATAATACTTCTTGCTAATAAGATTTTTTGAGCATTAGAGGAAGATAATTGTCTTCCTTCCGGGTAAATATGTGTGTCTAAACCTTTTGATAATAATTTAATAAATGGGCTAAGTTGAACTCCATCTACGGCCCACTTTAAATCTTCAGAGCTTATCGATGGGTCATTAAAAGTAATGTTTTCTAAAATGGTTCCTTCAAACGGGGTTTCATTGTGAATGATACTGCCTATTTGTGAGCGATATTGTTTTAGGTTTATTTTCTTAAAGGTGTCATCATTGATATAAAAAGCGCCAGAACTTTGTTTAAGTACGCCCGATAACAAACGGATAAGAGTAGTTTTTCCTGAGCCATTTTGACCATCAATTACTATTTTTTCTCCCTGATTTATTTTAAGGGTAATAGAGTCCAGCGCATTCTTCTGAGAATCTGGAAACTTTACACTTAGACCTTCTGTTTCTAAAGTGATGTTATTATAGCAACGGTCATTTTGTGAATCTGAATTTTCTTCTAATTCTAAATCCGTTACTTGTCCTATTTTTTCAACAGAAGTTAAAACATCATAAAAACTTTCGAGTCCCAGAATGATTTTCTCAACAGAGTTAATAACTAATAAGATGATAATTTCTGCAGCAACAAACTGTCCAATATTCATTTCCTGACTTAATACTAAATATCCTCCAATAGATAGTAAACTAGCAGTTATAATGATTTTAAAAAGAATCAATTGTGTAAATTGTCTTTTGATAACGCTAAAATGTTTTTCGCGATACGTAAGATAACCACTTACTATTGAGTTGTTTTTTTGAAGTGCAAAATCATAATTAAGTTCATTCCTGAAACTATAATTATTACGTGCCATTTCTTGTAACCAGCTTGCAACTTTATACTTGAATTTCGATTCTTTTAAACTGGTTTCTAAACCTGATTTGTACGAAAATTTAAAAATGAAGTATAAAAGAAGAAACAATAAGAGACCAAATACTATAAAATAGGGATGGTATAAGGACAGCAGGATAATTCCAAAAGTGATTTGGAGTAAGGCTGCCGAAAAATCAGTCAATAATTTTGAAGTTCCTTTTTGGATGGTCATGGTATCAAAAAAACGATTTGTTAATTCTGGGGGATATGTGCCGTATAATTCTGCTTGTTTTATTTTTGGTAAACGAGCTGCAAATTCAAATGAGGCACGAACGAATATTTTTTGCTGTAAGTTTTCGGTAATTCGCAATTGCATAAAAGATAAAATCCCAACAAGCGCAACTCCGGTAACAACTAAGATGATAAGAACAATCCAGGATGCACTTACCCTGCCAGATTGTATAAAAGTAATAATGGCTTGGATTCCTAACGGAAGCGACAAACTTATTAATCCTGCAAAAATAGCATAGAAAAAGATTTGATAAATGTCTTTTTTATCTAGCTCAAGTAAATTGTAAAATCGTTTTATTGGAGTCATAATTGGTTGTTTTTAGCGCAAAACGTTTTCTGCAAGATTTAAATAAAATTGAGTAGTTGTAACGGTTTCATTGCAATCTGTGATTGTCTTTAAATGATCTGTCAGGAAATGTTGGTGTAAACTTCCTTCTACAATAGTCGATACTAGAGATTTTGCAAAAGGGTAGTCCGGATTTACTTCCTTTACAATAGAAACGATTCTGTTAATGACTCTTTTGTATATTAAAAAAAAGCCTTCTTTGTTTTCCTGATCAACCTCTTTAGTATGGAATGTTTTAGTGAATTCTGCAATTATAATTTTATTTAAAATCGCTTCATTAATATGTTCTGTAGAGGCATCATCGGTAACTTTTTCGGTAACAATGGTAATGGCTTTATTAAGTTTTTCTTTTTTATCTATGATGTTAGTAGTAGAGAAAACCAGTTTATATTCCATCCAGCTCCAGTACCAAGAAGACAAATAGACTAATAATTTGTGTTTGTTTTCAAAATAACGATAAATCGAACTTTCGTTAGATCCTATTTCTACGCCTAATTTTTTAAATGTAAAATTATCAAACCCAATTGCATCGATGAGAAGAATACTTTGTTCAATAATTTTTTTTCCTAAGGCAGATGTTTCCGGATCCTTTACATAGATCTTTTCATTGACTTGGATTTTTAAATTTGATAGTATAGTCTCCATAAAAGTTATTTTAAATGCAAATATAATAGTATTACTTTCAACTTTGAGTATTTAACTTTTATTTGTGCAAAAAAAAAGCTGTTCTTGATTTAAGAACAGCTTTTTTAAAAAATAGTTTTCAGTTTCAGTCGCAGTACCAGTTTTCAGTGATGATTGCAACTGAATACTGTTACTGTAAGCTAAAACGAATGCTTTTACAACAATGAATGACAAGTCATTGCAGCAGGTTGTGGAATTCCCATTAACTCAAGAATAGTAGGAGCAATGTCACCCAGAACACCATCGTGTATTGTTTTTAATTCTTTGTCAACCAAAATAATCGGCACAGGATTAGTTGTGTGTGCTGTATTAGGGCTTCCGTCAGGATTAATCATAGTTTCGCAATTTCCGTGATCGGCAATTACAATTGTAGTATAATCATTTGCAAGAGCAGCTTCGATAACTTCTTTTACACAAGCATCAACAGCTTCACAAGCTAATATTGCGGCGCTCATAATTCCTGTATGTCCTACCATGTCTCCATTGGCAAAATTTAAACATACAAAATCTACTTCACTTTTATTTAATTCAGGTACTAATGCATCTTTTAATTCAAATGCACTCATTTCTGGTTGTAAATCGTAAGTTGCTACTTTTGGAGAATTTCTTAAAATTCTGCTTTCGCCTTCAAAAGGAACTTCTCTTCCGCCAGAAAAGAAAAAGGTTACATGAGGATATTTCTCCGTTTCGGCAATACGAATTTGTTTTTTATTTGCTTTCTCTAAAACTTCACCTAATGTTTCGGTAATGTTGTCTTTGTTGTAAACAACTTTTACGTTTAGGTATGTTTCGTCGTAATTAGTAAGCGTTACATAATACAATTTTAGTTTATGCATGTTTTGCTCGTGAAAATCTTCTTGCGAAAGAGCTTCAGTAAGTTCACGACCTCTATCGGTTCTAAAATTGAAGAAAATAACAACATCATCCTCTTCGATAGTTGCTAGTGGTTTATCATTTGCATCAACCATAATGATTGGAGCGATAAACTCATCAGTAATGTTATTTTCGTAGCTTTCTTTAATAGAAGCTGCTGCATCTTTTGAGTGTGTACCCAGTCCGTTTACTATTAAATCGTAAGCTAGTTTTACACGTTCCCAACGTTTGTCACGATCCATTGCATAATAACGACCTATTACAGATGCTATTTTTACTGGAGTATTTGCAATATGGTTTTCTAAATCTTGTATGTAAGTTGCTCCAGATTTAGGATCAACATCACGACCATCTGTAAAGGCATGAACAAATACTTTGTCTAAGCCATATTCTTGAGTAGCATCAATTAATCCTCGTAAGTGAGAAGTGTGTGAGTGAACACCACCATCAGAAACAAGACCTAAAAAATGTACTTTTTTATTGTTTTCTTTTGCATAAGTAAACGCATCTACAAGTACTTGCTCTTTGGCTAAAGTATTGTGAGCTACAGCAAGGTTTATTTTTGCTAAATCCTGGTAAACGATTCTTCCCGCACCAAGGTTCATGTGTCCAACTTCACTATTTCCCATTTGCCCTTCTGGTAAACCTACATTTAAACCATCGGTACGAAGTTGTGCGCTTGGGTAGTTTTTGTAAAGGCTATTTATAAATGGAACATTTGCATTGTCTATTGCAGATACTTTAGGGTCAGGAGATTTTCCCCAACCATCTAAAATCATAAGGATTACTTTTTTGTTCATCAGAATTTATTTTGCACAAAGATAAGCCATTTGTAAAATGTTTAAGAAAGACTTAGATACAATTATGCTTTATAAAGGGAACGGTATAAAAAAATAATAATTTAATTATAGAAGGTGTAATTTTTTAAAATAAATGCAGATTAGGTTTTGTTTTTGATGTCATTATAGTCAATGAAATGGTGAATGCTTACCGATAAAATATGGTTTAATACATTCCTGAATAAGTAAGTTGTTTGTGTTATTAAAGAATAAAGTATTTGAGATAATCTGGAAGAGCTTAAAAAAGTCTATTTACTTTAAAATGATGTAATTAATTAGTGTAGCTAAATGTGGTATAATTGATTAATTTGCTTTTCTAATATGTAGGTTTTTGTTTATAGTTTGCTGTTTTTCAATAAGTTTTGTTATAATTTCATTAAGAGAATACAATAAATATTAGGTTGTATTCGTTAAAAAATGATTAAAAAGTACTTCGTTTCTACTGTAAAATTTTGGGAGCTACATATTTTTTATATATTTGCGAACCACGAAACAAATTATAACCTAAACGCATTCAATGATTTATAAGATTTGTCCCATATTGTTAATGTTGTTTTTGTCATTTACCACGGATACAAAAACAACTACAGAAGTTAAAAAAGTTGAAAAGAAAAATATCGCTAGTACAGTAACTGCAAGCTTAGATTTAAGAATCAAAGCGGTTTATAGTACGCTTAATGCAAATAATTTTGATTTACCTGAACTTAAGAGTTTTACAGAGGCTTTAAAAGGTTTTTATTTATTAAAGGAAAAAGGACTTATTCAAAAAGATCTTTTGACTTTAGTCGATTTTAGTTTGTCTTCTAATCTGAAACGTCTTTGGGTTATCGATCTTTCTACCAATACCGTATTGTTTCAATCTCTGGTTGCTCACGGAAGAAATACAGGTGAAGAATTCGCATCAGATTTTTCAAATACAAATTCTTCCTATAAAAGTAGTCTTGGATTTTATGCAACAGGTGAGGTGTATAGAGGAAAACACGGAATCTCGTTACGTTTAGATGGTTTAGAAAGAGGAGTTAATGATAATGCGCGCGAAAGAGCAGTAGTAATTCATGGAGCCGATTATGTTTCTGAGTCATTTATTAGAAACAATAAAAGGTTAGGTCGTAGCCAAGGTTGTCCAGCTATTCCTGTAGAATTAACTAATGCAATTATCGAAGCAATAAAAGATAAATCGTGTTTATATATCTATCATCCATCAAGAACCTTTACGATGGAAGAAAAGCTAATTTCTTAATTTAGCATATAAATCGGTGTCTAAATTGTAGATGTCATTTCTAAATTGTAAAGAATTGTCTTCGCTCCATGCGGTCCAATACCATTGATACATAGCGTATTTTTTGGCAATTCTTACATTAGTGGTTTTTTTAGTAACTATAAGAGAATCTATTTTTTCTTTCGACCAGTTATTAGAGTCCAATATATGTTGTGCTAATTCCAAAGGATTTTCGACACGAACACAACCAGAACTTAAAGAACGATTGTTTCTTCCGAATAAGTTGCGGTGATTGGTATCATGTAAATAGACGCTATGGTTATTTGGAAACAAGATTTTCATTAATCCCAATGAGTTACTACTTCCAGGACTTTGTACATAACGATAACTACCAGGAGAATTTTCATTCCAGTCACTAGGTTCTACAACAGAGTTGTCTTTACTGTAAATCGTAATGTTTTTATTTTTTAAATAATTTCGATTACGTTTCATTGCAGGAACAATATCTTCTTTTAATATAGTTGGCGGAACAGTCCATGTTGGGTTGAAGACAACAGTTTTAAGAGTTGAGGTTAGGATAGGTGTTTTTCGGCTATTAGTACCCACAACAATTTTTCGAACAACAGTAGTGTCTTTGTTTTCTACAACATGTAGGCTGTAATCAGGAATGTTTATTATAAAATAATTTTCGGCAAGCGTATCTGCAAACCATCTCCAGCGCTCAATGTTGCTGATAATTTGATGTTTTCGTCTGATTTTAGAAAAATTCAAAGCATTAACAGTTCCTTTACCAATAACACCATCGGCAGCTAGGCCATGACGAGTTTGGAATTTTTTAATAGCTTCAAATGTCTTATTGTCGTAAGTAGATGTTAAACTGTCCCTCCCTGTTAAATCTTTCCAGTATAAAAGACGTTTTTTAATTGTAATCATTGCGTTATTAGTGTCGTGCAACGTTACTTTATCTTCAACTTCGATGGTTTTAATGTTGTCGTCTGGAAATTCATTTAGTAATTCTAGTGCTTTTAGTAACCTTTTATAGGTATATGTTTTTGGCTGACTTTTTTCGATAGCAAGTGTTAAATCATTATCATTAAAAGCTTTAATAAGAATGGTGTTTACATTAAAAGGTTTGTCATTTAAATCCCAATCATTATATAGTTTTTTAGGATTCAGTTTTCCTTTATGTAAATGCGTTAAGTATTTCTGAAAATTATAAGTAAGCAAAACGTCATATAGAGCCAAGTCGGTATCGTTTAACTTACTTATTTTACTTTCAAAATTTTCTATTCTTTTTATGCTATAATCGTTTGGTTCTAAACCAAGAGATTCAGATTTTTTTAATTCATCAATAATGAAGGTTCTTTTTTCAAGATTCCCCCAAACGGTTTCATTATGAGATGCGATGTAAAATTTTTTAAGATCTTCACTTTTAAAAGAGCCTATCACCGATGTGTCCAACTGAATTTTTCGTTCATCAGTTTGAACAATTGCAGGAAGAGGTTCTGCTTTTTTTACAGGAATTGCTTTTTCTTCTTTTTTGCAACTTATAAAGATTGATAGTAATATTAAAAAGTAAAGTTTATTCATTTTAAAGTTTTTTATACATTAACAGGTGTTTCCCAACATCTTTTATTTCAAAAATTGCACCAGTCTTTTGGTAGCCCATTTTTTCATAAAATCCAACAGCTTCGGTTCTGGCGTTAAACCATATTAGTTTACAATTATTGTTAATACAATATTCTTCACAGTAAATAACCAAAGCTTCCCCCAATCCTTTTTTTCTAAAATCGTCCAAAACGGCCATTCCTCGAATCTGCGATTGGAAATTTTCCGCAAAGGTAATATTAGAATTTCGGAATAGCGAAATAATTCCTACTAAATTTTTATCTTCAAATAAACCAAAGTGATGCGTTGTAGGTAAATCATCACCATCAAAGTGGCAGCTTTCTATAGGTTTTCCTTTTCGTAGAACAGGATTGCGTACTAAATAAGTTTCTTGGGCAGATATTTCTTGTATGTTTGACATAATTTTTAAAGAATAGTAAAGTTATAACTTTTTAGTTTTAAATATATTAAAGAATTTGTTTAAGATTTTTTGAAATTTTTGTAAAAAAAACTTGTTTTTAACTGGAGTTATTATCTATATTTGCACCACAGTAATGCGAAAGTAGCTCAGTTGGTAGAGCTCCAGCCTTCCAAGCTGGTTGTCGCGAGTTCGAGCCTCGTCTTTCGCTCTAAAGAAACCGAAATTGCAAATGTTTCGGTTTCTTTTAAAAAGAAAAAAATTTTGATTTTTATTTTTTAGAATGATTTAATTTTTTTATATTTGCACCCTGTTAATGCGAAAGTAGCTCAGTTGGTAGAGCTCCAGCCTTCCAAGCTGGTTGTCGCGAGTTCGAGCCTCGTCTTTCGCTCTTTAAAAAGCCGAAACTTAATAGTTTCGGCTTTTTTATTGCACATAATTCAAATCTGTTTGAGGTTCTAATTCTTCAGGCTCTTGATTTTGTCTAAAAAGACGAGCAGATAAATCCCCTTTCAAAATAATTTGATCTCCTTTTACGTCTAACCAGCTTCCTTCACGCAATCCTAAAACAGGAAGTGTATTAAAAGCATGGAATTCTTTTATTCTTGTTTCGCGAGTTTCACCCATATGTTTAGACTGAGAATCTGGATCTAAATAATGAGGGTTTAAGTTAAACGGAATTAATCCTAAAGTCTGGAAACTTGGCGGGTAGATAATTGGCATATCATTAGTAGTTTGCATTGATAGTCCACAAATGTTGCTTCCTGCGCTGGTTCCTAAATAAGGAGTTCCGTTTTTAACAGCTTCGGCAAGAACCGTCATAATGTTGTTTTTGTATAGTTGTGTTACTAATAAAAAAGTATTTCCGCCACCAGTAAAAATTCCTTCGGCATTGTTAATCGCTGTTGTAGCATCTTCAAATTCGTGAATTCCTTTTACTTTAATGTTTATTTTTTCAAAAGCTTGAGAAACAGTATTAGTGTATTGTTCATGCGAAATTCCTCCAGGTCTTGCAAAAGGGATAAAAAGAAGTGTTTTGCAGTTCTTAAAGTGCACTTGTAATTCGGGTAATAAATAATCTAAATAGCTGCCACCGTGAAGGGTAGAGGTGCTGGCAATAATGATGTTTTTCATGGATTTTGTAATGTTTTTTTGTTAAGTTAAAGATATTAAATAGTGCGTTTTAAAGCCGTAAAATAAAGGTTTAATTAACATATTTTTACCAAGTCGTTAATATTAAATTTAGATGACATTAAGATACTTTTACAGCTTATCCTTATAATGTTTTGATGAACAAGGTAGTATGTGTGTTTTTTGTTTTTCTAGCTAATAATCTTTTGGCTCAAGTTGCTGTTTCTCCTGTTTTAAAAGGAAAAATAGATGCTAATACAATGGATTTGGAGGGAATTTATGTGGTTAATTTAAGGACAGAAGCTTCTATAGTTACAGATAAGGAAGGTTCTTTTTCGATACCAGTCCAAACAGGCGATACGCTTATTTTTTCGTCGGTACAGCTTAAAGAACGTCGAATTGTTTTGACAGACGAAGATTTGGCATCGGCAAAGTTTGTGGTAAAATTGGAAACACTAGTGAATCAGTTGCGAGAAGTTATTATAAAAAGATACGATAATATTAATGCAGTTGCCTTAGGGATAATTCCTGCGGGGCAACGTTCTTATACAACTGCAGAGCGTAGGTTAAAAGGAGGAACTGATCTGGATGCTTCAGTAGGATTAGGAGGTTCAGTTGGTCTGGATCCTATAATAAATATGTTTTCAGGCAGGTCAAAAATGCTTAAAAAAGAACTTGCTGTAGAGAAAAAAGAAATCTTCATGAAGCTTTTGGAAAATATGTTTGATACAGATCACTTTGTACGAAAGCTTAGTATTCCGTTGGATTATGTAAAGGGATTTGAATATTTTGCAGTAGAAAATGAAAGTTTTACAAAGATTTTAAGCTCTAAAAACAAAACGACTACCGAATTCTTGCTAGGAGAACTAGCAGAGAAGTACAAAGAAATAATAGCACGTGAAAATAATTAATACCTTACTTTTATTTATTGTATCTTTATTCTTTCAAATTAGTTTTGGGCAAACTGTTGTTACAAAAGAAATTTTAGGAAGAATTACCGCCGACTCAAGTTCGGTCGAAGCTATAACAATAGTCAATAATACCACTCAGGAAACTACTATTTCGGATAATAAAGGGCAGTTTTCTATCGTTATCAAAGAAGGAGATGTGTTGGTTTTTTCGGCAGTAAATCTAGAACCGCTCCGAAAAAGAATTACAGCTAATGATTTGAAATTAGACTTGTTACTGGTAAAAATGGTTCCCAAAAACATAGAGCTAAAAGAGGTTGTTATAAATGAATTTTCAAACATAAATGCCGAAAATTTAGGAATCATACCTTATGGACAAAAGAAATACACACCGGCAGAACGAAAATTATACACAGCCAAGTCTACTATGACAGATGCACTCTTAAATAAGATATCTGGTCGGACCGCTATGCTGAAAAAAGAAGTAGCAGTAGAGAAAAAAGAGATGTTGTATTCAAAAATTGAATATCTTTTCGAAGAGAATTATTATACTGATAGATTAAAGATTCCGCTAGAGCATATAAAAGGGTTCCAGTTGTATTGCATAGATGATCCAGAGTTTGTAACTTCGTTGAATGCCAAAAACAAAACAATGAGTATGTTTTTAATAACAGGTTTGGCGCAAAAATATTTAACAATTATCGAAAATGAGAAATAAAATTGGAATATTGATCTTGAGTTTATTTTGTCAGTTGTGTATCGCACAAACTGGAACAAGAATGTCTTTACATGGAAGAGTAGTAAATGACTCGGTTGCCCTGGAAAGTGGTTATGTTTTGAATGTTAATACAAAAACAAGAACCTTTATTTCTTCAAACGGATTGTTTGATATATTGGCGAAACCAAAAGATACTTTGTTGTTTTCTAGTTTGGCTTTTCAAACAAGAAAAATGGTGCTGACAGAAAAGGAGTTTGCTGAACGCCTTTTAGTAGTGCGATTGGGGCTTAAAAATAATCAGTTAAAAGAAGTGGTTATTCCAAAAGGATTAAAAGTAAAATCACTGGATAAGAATACCCAGAAATATGTTGATATGCAATTTGAGGATGATAAACAGTCAACCCCAGAAAACAGTGTTTCTTATTCAGATCAAACCATAAAATACGGTACAGATTTCGTGAGGATATTTAAAGATGTTAAAAAGCTCTTGAATAAATCAGGCGAAAAAGAAGTTCCGGTAGACGATGTAGCTTTTACGCAATATGTAAGAGCAAATTTCAGTCCGTCATTCTTTGCTAAAACTTTAGAATTACAAGATGATGAGATTGATTTGTTCCTGATGTATTCTTCTAATGATCCTGTTTCAAAACAATATCTAAAACCAGAAGATAGATTTCAGTTAATGGATTTTTTAATTAATAAAAGTAAAGAATTCAAAAAAGTGAATGATATTAAAAAATGAGAAAAATTGTAGCTTACTCTTTAATAGGGTTATTGTTCCTATCATTATCATCATTTGCTTTTCATAAATTTTATGTTGGGGTATATCAAATAAATTATGCTCCCGAAAAAAAAATGCTTCAAATTACATCTCGAATTTTTATTGATGATTTAAATAATGGAGTAGAAAAAAAATATAAAATCAAGTCCAACATCGGCACAGAAAAAGAAACTGAAGCCGATGTTGCCCTTTTGAAAAAATATCTTGCTGAAAATTTTACTATTAAAGTAAATGGTCAGTCACGACCAATCACGTTTTTATCGAAAGAAGTTGAATCAAATGATGTTTTGGTTTGTTATTCCAGAATAAAAGATGTTGATAAAATTAAGAGCTTAGAAATTTCGAATACAATTTTGGTAGACTGGAATACCGAGCAACAAAATATTACACATGTTTCGGTATTAGGGAGCAAAAAGAGTGTGCTTTTTACAGAATCTTCAAGGAAAGAATTGTTAAAGTATGAATAAATGGAGATGAATATTTTTTTAATTGTTATTTTCACACCCTGACAAAAACTCCAAAAAACCAGTTTATGAGAAGAATATCATTTTTATTGTTTTTTCCTGCAATCATGTTTGCGCAGGAAAAAAATACCACACCAATAAAGCAACAAGGGAAGTACGATACTAACAAATTTAGTCAAATGTATGACTTATTGGCTACTCCCAATATGTTTCGTACAGCATCTGGAGCGCCAGGGCCAGCATATTATCAGCAACAAGCCGATTATAAAATTGATGTTGAGTTAGATGATAAAAATGCAAAATTAAGCGGGTCAGAAACAATTACATATTCTAATAATTCTCCAGATAATCTAGAGTATTTATGGTTGCAACTAGATCAAAATCAAGCTAAAAAAAACACACAAACTACATTAGCCGAGAGTGATAAAATTAATCAAGTTTTAGCAGTTGAAGGTTTTTCGAACAAATACCTAAAGGACGGACTTGAGCGAGGTTTTAATATTGAGTCTGTAAAAGATGCAAAGGGAAATCCGATGTCTTATACAATTAATGAAACCATGATGAGAATTAATTTACCTGCTCCTTTAAAAGCTGGTGAAAAAATTTCATTTTCTATTAAATGGTGGTATAACATTAATAATTACAGAAAAGACGGAGGCCGTTCAGGATATGAATTTTTTGAAAAAGACAAAAATAGATTATACGTAATTGCGCAATTCTATCCAAGAATGGCAGTTTATAATGATGTAGAAGGATGGCAGAATATGCAGTTTTGGGGAGGTGGAGAATTTGCTTTACCATTCGGAAATTTTGATGTTAATATTACCGTTCCAGCAGATCACGTAATGGAAGCCACAGGAGAATTAACAAACAGAAGTGAAGTGTTTACTCCAGAACAGGTAAAAAGATACGAGCTTGCTCAAAAATCATACGATAAGCCAGTTGTAATTGTTACACAAGAAGAAGCAGAGGCAACAGAAAAAGGATTTTCTGAAAAGAAAAAAACATGGAAATTTAGTGCTAAAAACGTACGTGATTTCGGGATTGCAACATCAAGAAAATTCATTTATGATGCAATGGCAGTAAAGCTTGGAGGTAAAACAGTTATGGCGGCTTCCGTATATCCAAAAGAAGCAAACCCACTTTGGGGAGAAACGTCAACAATAACAGTTGCACATACATTAAAAAGTTATTCATCACACACATTTGATTATCCTTATCCAAAAGCAGTTTCAGTTTCGGCAGAAGATCAAGGGATGGAATATCCAATGATTTGTTGGAATTTTGGTCGTCCTGATGAAAACGGAGTAACGAGCAAAGAAATAAAAAACGGAATGATTGGTGTAGTAATACACGAAGTAGGGCATAACTTTTTCCCTAT
Organism: Flavobacterium sp. AJR; assembly: GCF_002156885.1. NCBI lineage: Bacteria > Pseudomonadati > Bacteroidota > Flavobacteriia > Flavobacteriales > Flavobacteriaceae > Flavobacterium > Flavobacterium sp. AJR. The sequence goes on from NZ_NCWQ01000001.1 coordinate 46,236, forward strand.
GATTGTAAATTCCGATGAGCGCCAATGGAGCTGGATGGATGAAGGGTTGAACTCATTTTTAGAGTACTTGGCAGAGCAGGAGTTAGATCCTAATTTCCCATCAAGACGTGGTCCTGCAAAAAATATTGTTCCTTACATGAGTGGAGATCAAAAGTTTTTAGAGCCAATTATGTCAAACTCAGAGACGATTCACCAATTTGGTAATAATGCTTACGGAAAACCAGCTACAGGTCTTAATATTTTAAGAGAAGTAGTTATGGGAAGAGAATTGTTTGACTATGCTTTTAAAACATATGCAAACAGATGGAAATTTAAGCACCCAACACCAGAAGATTTCTTTAGAACGATGGAAGATGCTTCGGCAGTCGATCTAGATTGGTTTTTTAGAGGATGGTTTTACTCAACAGATTTTGTAGATATCGGAATTAAAGATGTAAAACAATATTATGTTAGCGAAACTGCTACAGCAGAGCTAAAAGATACTAAGATTAGAAAAGGACGTTTTGGTTTCGAAAAAGGACCTTTTGTATATTTAATTGCAAGCGATAACAAAGAATTAAAAGGATCTGATAAAAAAGCCTTAAAGGTTGATGATGTAAAATTATTATCAGATTATGTTGCGCAAACATTTAATGCAGAAGAAAAAGCAAATTTAAAATCACCTAAATATTTTTACGAAGTAGAGTTTGAAAAGCCGGGAGGAATGATCATGCCTATTCTTGTAGAGATTACTTATGAGGACGGAAGTAAAGAAGAATTTAAATATCCAGCACAAATCTGGAGAAAAAATAATGATACAGCCAAAAAAGTATATGCAACAGAGAAAGCTATAAAAAGCATTCAAATTGACCCAAAATTACTTACTGCAGATATTGACGTAACTAATAATGAATGGCCAAAAGTAGAGGTAAAATCAAAATTTGATTAAGCATAAAAAGATAAGAGACTCGTAAGGGTCTCTTTTTTTAAGTAAATTTTAAAACAGTAGGCTACAAAATTTAATATCTTTGTGGCACATAAAATAAAAAAGATATGTTTGGTATAGGAGGAGGAGAATTAGTTTTTATACTATTTGTAGTACTTATGCTTTTTGGTTCAGATAAAGTGCCAGAAATTGCTCGTACTATGGGGAAAGCAATGGCGCAACTTAAAAATGCGACCAATGACATTAAAAGCGAAATTCAAAAAGGCGCAGAAGCTAACGGTTTTGATGCGAAATCATTAGACAACATAACAGGCAATATTAATTCTGAAATAGAAAAAGCCAAAACTAATTTGTTAGGAGATGCTACAACGCAATTCGAAAAAACAAAAGAAGACATTGATACAATTACAGGCCCAATAAAACGTCAGATATAATGCTTGAAAAATTACAAGAACTCGATACTAATTTATTTGTTTATCTTAACGGTTTAGGTTCCGAAACTTACGACAAACTTTGGCTCGTAATTACGAATCAGGTAAATTGGATTCCACTTTTTTTGTTATTATTTTATTTCATTTATAAAAAATTAGGAACAAAACAGACCTTGTATCTATTACTTTTTATAGCAATTTTAATAACCTGTACAGACCAATTAACAAATTTGGTTAAAAATAATGTACAACGTTTAAGACCTTGTAATAACCCCGATATTAATTCGTTTATTCGAATTGTACAAGTTCGCTCATCATTCAGCTTTTTCTCAGGACATGCTGCTAATACAATGGCAGTAGCTACATTTTTGTATTTATTACTTAACAAACACTTTAAATATTTTGGACTCCTGTTTTTATGGCCATTAGTTTTTGCTTATAGCCGTATTTATTTAGGATTGCACTATCCGTTGGATATCCTTTGCGGATATTTAGCAGGAGCAACAATGGGATTCTTACTGTTTAAAATATACCAAAAAGTAAGAGCTAGGTACTTTCCAGTTTAAATTTCAGGAGCTTTTTCCAGCTGTACACTCTATCTTTTCCTGGCTAAAGGAGCCAGAAAAAGGATGCCGTTTCCATCTGGGCTAGAATTGTGTTTAAAAATTTAAAAGCTTTGATCAATTAAGCTTTGTTTTTTCGCTCCATTCCAATCCATTTGGTAATTCCAGATTACTAAATTCGATATGAATAACGCGTCTTCTCTCGTTATTAGTAGTCTTGTTAGAAGCATGAAAAAGCAAAGGTTTCATAATCATTATACCGCCTTTTTCGATTTCGCAAATTGTTTCCGTTTCATTTTTCAAGTCCATGTTTTCGACTCTCAAAATTCCTTTAGAATGAGAATTGTTAATCACTTTTAAAGCACCATTGTCTTTAGTAGTTTTGTCGATATGTATTCTTATTGTAAAATTATTTTCGAGAACCTCTTTGGGAGGTTGTACTGCAAACTGATTTTGTTTGGTAGTCCAATTTTCAAAATTTTCTATATCTAATTTTTTATCTACCGAAATAGTTAAATCTTGATGATAAGCAACAAACCAATTTGATTTTTCGGGTTTGTCAAAATATATTGATTTCGTTATAAAATAATTCTCCTCAAAGTTAGATTTGATAATATCCTTTAAGTTCTGATTAAAGATATAATCTAATGTCTCAGGAATTTCTTTGTGGAATTGTCTAATAGCAAATAAATCTTCAGATTTCCTAAAGGTTGTTTTATCCGTTTTGTTCTCAGTAACGTTTTCAATTATCGAAATCAATTTTTTAATTTCGTTTTCATCATAAACATTATCAATAATTGCAAAACCTTCCGAGTTTATTTCATTGCTGTAATTCATTTATTGCTGTTTTTTTCTGAACTACCTCTAGCTAAAGTAGAAGGTAATTGAGTCTTTGTTTAATAAAAAACTTAGAATCTTAGTGCTTCAATAACTTAGTAACTTTCTTAAAGTACTCGACTTACAGTTAGACCATCACGAATAGGTAATAAAACAGTTTCTACCCTTGGATCGTTCTTTAAGAGTAAGTTGTATTCTAAAAGAATTTTTGTGCTAATATCGTTTGGTTGTAATGGTTCTAAAACTTTACCACTCCATAAAACATTATCAGATAAAATGATACCTCCTTTATTCATTTTAGGAACAATCATTTCGTAATAATTAAGGTAGTTTTCTTTATCAGCATCGATAAAGACCAAATCAAATTTTACATCAATCGTAGGGATAATTGTTGTTGCTTCGCCCAAATGTTGGAAAATTTGTTTTCCCCAAGGCGATTGGTCAAAATATTTTCGTTGAAAATCTATTAATTCTTCTTTAATATCGATGGTGTGTAATTGCCCGTTTTCTTGCATGCCTTCGCATAAACATAAAGCAGCATAACCAGTATAAGTACCAATTTCGAGAATATTTACAGGACGTATTAACTTAGATAACATACTTAAAACACGCCCCTGAAAATGCCCGCTTAACATACGTGGTAATAATATTTTTTGGTAAGTTTCTTTGTTTAAACGTGCTAGTAATTCAGGTTCTCTTTCAGAGTGTTGTTCGATATAATCTTCTAAGTCTTGTGATATAAAATGCATGATGAGTAAAGTCTAAATTTTTGAAACACAAAAATACAAAAATATCTACTACACTTTTTAGCATAAAAAAAACCATTCGTCGTGACGAATGGTTTTAATTTTCATGACAATGAAAATTATTTTTTTAAAGCATCATTAACTTCTTTGGCTGTTTTTACAGTTCCGTCTTTTGCAGCTTTTGCAGCATTTTCTACTTTTTTAGCCCCTTTTTCTGTAGCGTCTTTTACATCTTCAGCAGCTTTTTTAGTAGCATCTTTTACATCTTTGGCAGCATCTTCAACTTTAGTTACGGCTGTATCTTTTACTTCTTTAATGTCAGTAGTTAATGAGTCTACTTTGTTTCCAAGCGTTAATTCATCTTCTGTTGGTTTTGGCTCTTCTTTTTTACATGACTGAACAGCTAAACTTAATAAGGCAACTAATGCTAAACTTAAAATTTGTTTTTTCATAATGAATTAATTTTTTTAGGTTGATAAAATTTAACGTTTATAGAGCTGAAAAATAAAGATACACATTTTAAAATGATTGCGCGCTTTGTAATATTATTTTCCCTTTGAGAGAAAAACAATTCTCGTGCCAAGTTTTATATTCGGAAAGATTTAGGAAAAAGTTTTTTAAAATCAAAAAGGTACCCATATAGAGTACCTTAAAAAAACATGATAATATTTTGAAAAGAAATGATGAGTTTTTCCACTCACTAGTTTTTGTACAAACTAAAATTAATAACAATATCATCTTTTACTTTAATTAAACCAGCCATCTTTACGGGAGGTGCTAATTCAATATCTGAGAACTTTAAATTAAGAGATCCTTCGATTTTTTTATCAGTGGTATATAATATGAAATCTTTGTATTTCAGGGTTTTATTTGTGATGTAAAAAGCCAGCGTACATTTGTAATTTTTGCCACTAGGTTTTATGTCTGTAATATACACAATACTGTTAGGGAAGGTTTTTATCTTTACAGTTCCTTGTAAATCTTTTGTCATTATTTTGTTTCCGCAATCAAAATTTGACATCTTGATTTCAGTATTAAATGCATTTTTTTTTGTTGAATTTAAATAAATGGTATCTTTTTTAGGGAAGATATTGGAGCAATTGTAATTGCCGACAGTTGATACTCCTGTAATTTCTATTTTTATTTTATTTATTATTAAAACAGTATCATCTGTTAAAAAAGTGGGTTTAGCACTTCCCAGGGAAAGAAAAATTACTAAACCCAAAATTAAAATTAGAAATCTATTTTTCATTTTATTTAGAATGAAATTGTTGCTTCAAACATTAGTCCTTCAAATTTTCCTCCGTAAAAGTCATTTGGCATTGAAACTCCGCCTACATTTCCAAATTGTTGGTAGTTTTTGTAGTTCTGTTGCACGTATGAAAGTTTTGCTAAAATGTTTTTAGTCATAAACCAACCTGCAGCAGCTTCAAATCTATTTACTTGTACAGCATCAGCATCAGAGTTACGTAGTTTTCCGTCGACTAAATTGTATTTAGCACCAACATATAGATTTTCATGATTTCCAAAACGATAAACTATATCTCCAACATATTGATTGACATTACGAGTATCATCTGTTCCTTTATAGTCACCTCCTGAAGCAAATTCTAAAGTACCGAAGAATTCAAATCCTTTATATTTTATAAACGGGTTAATCATGTAAGAAGTGGCCCAGTTTCCGAATCCAGGATTAAATCTACCAGTGTCTTTATTACTCTCTGAATCTAAAATATTTGAACTTGGGTAACCTATCGTTCCGGCGTGCGTCATTACGCTATAAAAACGACTTCCTGCTCTATCAGAACTATATAAGTTTCCGCTAGAATTTGCTGTATGATAGTAAGATCCAGTAAGTCTGATTCTTAAATCACTGTCAATTTGTTTGTCCCAACCTAATTTAGCTAAGATTGTAGGGCTAATAGTTGTATTTTGATCCGGAGCAAGTTCTGTAGCTGTTCCAGGAATAACTTCTTGTACGTTTTGATTTAATTTAGAGTTTGTAACTCCAATCATACTTACAAAACCGCTTCTGTTATAATATATTTCAGCCCCCATTTCGGTAGTAAAAGCATCCATGATATTGTTTCCAATAAAAGGGTTTGTAATCGTATAAGCATTGTTACTTCTTCTAAAATGCGCATCACCATAGTTGTTTTCCATTTGACCTATTTTGATGGTGGTATATTTCATAACATCTTCAAGAAGCCCTTTTTTAATGAAATCTAATTTGTCAATTTGCAAGTATCCACCTTGTACCCAGGTTTCATGATGGTGTCTGGAAGCAAGATATATGTCTAAGTTTACACGTACCCCATCTGCTAATTGTGCGCCTATTGTCATATTAGCATTTGGTAAATTAAAGTCGTTAGTTAGATTGTTTAATCTGTATTCGGCATTTGCTCCGGTTAAGTTTCTTTGGTCATTGAACGAATTCAAGGCCTGAAATTGCAAGGCAAATGCACCGCCCAGATCAACACTAATGCCTTTGTAAGCAGCGGTATCTTTTTTGACATCAAATACATTGATGGCCCTCTGGTCACGAGGAATTTGATTCTGCATATGTCCAAAACTTAGCTGTGCATTTGCAGCAATCGTGCTTGTTAATGCTATAAATAGTAGATAGATTTTTTTCATGATTATTATAAATTAAAGTTTAAATTGAATTTTATGGTTAAGTTTTCTCCAGTTTTAATCGTTCCTAATAATGCAGTTGGAGATTTCATTCCAAATTCAGTAAAAGTGATTTTGTTGCTGCCTTGTAAGGATACCGCATCTTTGGTAACTGTAGTTTTTACTTGTGTTTTTATTACTTTGCTTACTCCGGCTATGGTGTAAGTTCCAGTAAGTTCCCATGTAGTTTCATTAATTTTTTCGGCAGATTTTAAAACATATTTAATGTTTTTGAATTTGTCTGTTTTTAAAGTTTTGTACGCCACCTTATCCATACTAGTTTTCTCGCTTTTAATGCTCTCTGCGGGTAGGGTAATATCAATACTGTTGATGCTAACTAATTTTGAATCTGCGATAGTGAAATTAGCTGTTCCTGTTTTTGAGTCAGATTTCATTTCCCAATCATGCATTGTAGATGTTCCAGAAACAGAGTAACTAGTTTTTGCGTCTAGTGTGTAGTTTTTTTGAGCATTTGATGACAATACGATTCCGAAGAAAAGCACTGTTGAAAGGAATAATTTGTTTTTTGGTAATTTCATTTTTCTGAGTATTAAATTGTTATCGGAAAGTTTGATTTGTAGCTTTTAAATTATATTTATGAGCAACTAATCGTGGTATTTGTTTGAGTCAAATTTAACACACATAAAGAGCTCTTTAGATGATATAAATCATTGTTAAAATTTTATTAAAGCCCTATCTATAGCTACAACGATGTAGTATAATCGATGTTTTTTAGGGTAAGAAATTACATGGTTTTTTACGGATATAATTGCCTTTATTTTAGATTCTATTATCGGTTTTAGATTATATCTTATAGTCGATTAAAAATGAGCAAATACTTTAGTAACTTTGCAGCATGCAAATGGAGAAAAAAGACATACGAGCCTTATCAAAAGAGGAATTGCGCGATTTTTTTGTCGCTAATAATGACAAAGCTTTTCGCGGAAATCAAGTTTACGAGTGGTTATGGAGTAAAGGAGCACATAGTTTTGATGATATGACCAATGTTGCCAAGGCAACACGTTCTATGCTCGAAGATAATTTTGTTATCAATCATATTAAGGTTGATACAATGCAACGCAGTAGCGATGGTACAGTAAAGAATGCTGTACGCTTATATGACGGATTAGTTGTAGAGTCGGTTTTAATACCAACCCAAACAAGAACTACGGCTTGTGTATCTAGCCAGGTAGGTTGTAGCTTAGATTGTAATTTTTGCGCAACAGCGAGATTAAAAAGAATGCGAAATCTAGAACCTGCAGAGATTTATGATCAGGTAATAGCTATAGATAAAGAAAGTCGTTTGTATTATAATCATCCGCTATCAAATATTGTGTTTATGGGAATGGGAGAACCACTCATGAATTATAACAATGTTATGAAAGCTATCGATATGATTACCTCTACAGAAGGATTAGGGATGTCACCAAAACGTATTATGGTATCGACATCGGGAATTCCTAAGATGATTAAAAAAATGGCGGATGATGATGTTAAATTCAAATTGGCGGTTTCATTACACTCGGCAATCGATGAAATCCGTTCTCGAATCATGCCTTTTAGTAAAAACTTTCCTTTGGCAGATTTACGAGAATCATTAGAATACTGGTACAGAAAAACCAAATGCAAAGTTTCATACGAATACGTAGTTTGGAAAGGAATTAACGACGATAAAGCATCGATTGATGCCTTGGTAAAGTTTTGTAAATACATACCATGTAAAGTCAACCTTATCGAATATAATCCAATCGATGATGGAGAGTTTCAGCAAGCTTCAGAAGAATCGATTAATGCGTACATAAAAGCATTAGAAAACATAGGGATTGTGGTAAAAGTACGCCGAAGCAGAGGAAAAGATATTGATGCTGCTTGTGGACAATTGGCCAATAAAGAAGCAGAAGTTTAGAATTACTTTAGTATAAAAATAAAAAAGCATTAAAAACGAGATTACCACTTGTTTTTAATGCTTTTCTCTTTATAAATCAGCTTATTTTTTTAAATGAATTTCTTCCGAAACGCCATCTCTTGTAACAACAGCAAGGTCATCACAATCACCATTTCCAAAATCAATTAAAGCCTTAGCTTCATTTTTAGTAATAGAAATAGAACCTTTTACAGGGAATGGTTTTTTGCATACCATAGAGAATTCTAGAGGAAGTATAATTTCGGTCGAAATTTTATCACCATTAGGGAACGTAGTTTCTCCAGTACCAGTGATAATAAAAGTGTTGTCATCCCAATTAAACCAAGTGTCGAAACCAGCAATCATTTCCTTTATTAAAGTACCAGTTCGTTTGTAAATTTTCCCATCTTCAAATGTAATTGTCATGTCGATTGCCGAAGTAGATACAGGGTGAACAGTTGCTAATAAAGCAGTTGCTTTTTGTGTTAGGCTTATGCTTTTGCTACCTTGTATTTTATTACCATTGTGGTAAAAGTTCTCAAAACTGTATGTGATTGTATGTTCAGAGCTTGAGAAATCATTTGTAAACGAAATGGTAATTTTTCCTTTCAATGTATTTCCATTAGATAAGGTACAACCTTCAGTGCCAAAATCGATAGTTCTTGTCCATGTATTGTCTGTTAATACAGTTGTAATGACGGCACATTCTGGTAAAAAGCTTTTAATAACTCCAGTTGCTTTTCGGGAACTGTTTTGTTGTGCGCCAAATTGGTCTTCTGCAATATTTGAAACATCATCAATCGATGCATCAATTTTTGAGTTTGTAGCTATTTCATCGTTTGAAATAGTTTTAGATGAAACATCTTGTCTTGTTTCATCTGAATTACAACTAATGAAAAACGAAAAAGTTGCAATGGCTCCCAATAATAAAATCTTTGTTTTCATAATAAGTAATTTAGATTTCTTGTAATTAATGAATTAAATTAAAGTGGAGATTATATTGTAGATTTTGAGTTAATGCTATTTTATAAAGGGGAAATAAAATAGTAACGACACAATTAGACTATGCTAATAATGAGCTTTCGAGTAAATAAGGTTTACTTGAATGTGAATAGTGTATAAAAAGTTACAAATGTTGATATACTTCTATAAAATAGACAACGTTTTTTTATTTAAAATAGTATATTTGGAATCGAAATGAATATTACCTCACAAATAAAGCAGCCCATTTTTAACGAAATGGAACTTTTTGAAAAAAAGTTCCATGAATCGATGACTTCAAAGGTGGCTTTGCTTAACAGAATTACCTATTATATCGTAAATCGAAAAGGAAAACAAATGCGACCTATGTTTGTTTTCTTGACAGCAAAAATGGTTTCAGAAGGAATCGTGAACGAACGTACTTATCGAGGAGCATCGGTTATAGAGTTAATTCATACTGCTACTTTGGTTCATGATGATGTTGTAGATGATAGTAACCGTCGTCGTGGTTTTTTCTCTATCAATGCACTTTGGAAAAATAAAATAGCTGTTCTGGTTGGAGATTATTTACTATCAAAAGGATTGTTACTTTCTATAGATAACGGTGATTTTGATTTACTTAAAATAATATCTGTTGCTGTACGCGAAATGAGCGAAGGCGAATTACTTCAGATAGAAAAAGCAAGAAGACTAGATATTACCGAGGATGTTTATTATGAAATTATCCGAAAAAAGACAGCGACACTTATTGCTGCTTGTTGTGCACTTGGCGCAAAATCGGTTATAGAAGATGAAGTTCAGGTAGAGAACATGCGTAAATTTGGAGAGCTTATAGGAATGGCTTTTCAGATAAAGGATGATTTATTCGATTATAGCGAAGAAGCTATAGGTAAACCTACCGGAATAGATATTAAAGAGCAAAAAATGACTTTGCCTTTAATTCATGTTCTAAATAACTGTACCTCTAAAGAAAAAAGCTGGCTTATTAATTCTATCAAAAACCATAATAAAGACAAAAAGCGTGTAAAAGAAGTTATTGCTTTTGTAAAAGATAATAATGGTTTGGCTTACGCCGAAAATAAAATGGTAGAATTTCAGCAAGAAGCACTCTCACTACTCAATAATTATTCAGATTCAGAATTCAAAGCAGCCTTGACTTTGATGGTGAACTACGTTATCGAAAGAAAAAAGTAAGGATTAAATTTTATTTTTTCTTTGTTTTCTTTTTCGATGGAAGTGAAAATTCTTGTGCTGGTACCGTTATATATTCGACTATATTTATTCTTGATCCCAGATTTAAATTAATTTCCTGAATTTGGCAATCGCTAAGATCGATTTTTTCAATTTTGAATTTCCCATAAGATCTTTTGAAAATAATATGGAGTAAACACCTCTTTCAATATTAATATCGAAAAGCCCGTCATCATTTGTTTCATAAAAGCTTGTGATTTTAGAAGATAAATTTGTCAAAGATATCTCTACGCTTTCAACGCTGCGTAATTGACGATCAAAAGTTTTACCTTTAATTTTAGCCAAACCAGTATTCGAATATCCAATGCTTTTATTCTCCACTTTTATTGAATCTGCTTTTTCTTCTTTAGAAAAGCCAGTGATTGCTTTATTCTCATTTTGAGAAAAAAGTAATACTGAAAAAAGACAAAAAATTGAGCTTAATATTATTTTCATTGTAATTTGGTTTCTTGCTAAAATAGGAAATATAATCTATTCAGAAATTAACTAAGTATATGCGGACCAGGAAATAGAGGTTGGTCTGAAATACTTACTATCTTTAATTCTCCTTAAGTTTGTATCAAATAAAAAATAATTATAAAATTAACTAAATAAAAAAAAACAGGTTTATTTGTTTGTAAATCAGTATTTTATTTGTTTTTTTTTTGGAATTTGTAATTTATTTTTTGATTTTTTTTCAACCCAGATGCAACCATTTCGAAATGACAATCGTCTATGCTAATAGAAGACCATTGCAAAACCAAAAACCGAAAGCTTATTAATGAAAATTATTCATTTACATCAAGAAGAAACCGAAATTATAAAGTTGGCTGTCGAAAATAATCGGCAAGCACAACAGCAAATATACAGTCGGTTTTCACCAAAGATGTTGAGTGTTTGTCGACAATATATTAAAGACATTCAACTAGCAGAAGATGTAATGATAACATCATTTATGAAAGTCTTTGTAAACCTTAATAAATTTGAAAATAAAGGAAGTTTTGAAGGATGGATTCGAAGGATAATGGTAAATGAATGCATCTCTTATCTACGGGTTCAAAAAAAGGTGAAATTTATAGAAGATGAAAATTATACTGAAGAGAGTTTTAATGGTATCGAAAGTCAATTATCTACAGATCAAATTCAGTTTTTAATAGATAGCTTACCAGATGGTTATAAGATGGTTTTTAATCTTTATGCTATCGAGGGATATAAGCACAATGAAATTGCAACGATGCTGGGGATTAATGAAGGAACGTCAAAGTCACAATTATCACATGCTCGCAAAATGCTGCAAAAGCAAATTACTACATTAAAAAAACAAGAAAATGGAACCGAATAAATTAGAAAAAGAGTTTCGTGAAAAACTAAATGAAAGAGAAATCAATCCTAGTAATAATGCTTGGGATAGATTAGATGCGATGCTGAATGTTGCCGAAGAAACTAAGCCAAAACGAAAATACACCTGGATGTATGTTGCGGCAGGTTTTATCAGTTTCTTATTGATAAGCACGATTTATTTTAGTCAAAGAGAGGCTCCAGTTAATAACCTGAATGATACAGTGGTTGTTAAAGAAGAAGTAAAAGATTCTGTCGCTAAACCAAATAAGCCAGAAGATAAAATAATCTTGAGCCCTTTAAATACAGATGCAGTTGTAATAAAGGAGACAAAGAAAAATAGTGAAGAAAAAAATGAAAAAGTAAATCAAAATCAAGTAGCGGAGCGTTCAATCATCAAAGAAATCAATAACGAGAATTGGAAAAACAATCAAAAAACAGAATCAAAAATCAATCAAACCGCAATCGCAGATAATTCAAAAAGTGCAACTGTAGATCAATTACTGACTTCGGCAGAAAAAACTTTAGTAATGGGGAAAACAGATCAGCAAAAAGCTAAAGTTAAGGTAAATGCTAATGAGTTACTTTCTCAAGTCGATGGAGAGTTAGAGCTTTCATTTAGAGAAAAAGTAATTAATAAAGTCAATAAAAATTACCAAACTGTAAAAGTAGCTTTGGGAAACAGAAATGCTGAAGAATAGCTATTGCAATAATCAAAATTAAAATCATCATCAATCAAAAAATCAATCAATTTAAAAAAAAATCACCATGAGAAATTTTACCATTTATTTAGTCCTCTTCCTATTTTTATTTGTTAGCAAAATGATAGGGCAAGAGACATTTGAATCCAGAGCAAAATCTATTGCAAACAAAATCGAAAAAATAACCAAAGATGAAAAAGCTGCTCTGAAAGAAGAAGTAGAAGTTGTAAATGTTCAGCTTTCTGAAGGGAAAATAACCAGAGAAGAAGCTGATAAAAAGAAAAAACAATTAGCGGAAGCAAGAGCGATTATAATAGAAGAGAAAATTACGGTTGTACAAAATGAATTAAATGATTTAGTACAACAAAAAGTAGATGGAAAAATAAAAGAAAGAGATTCTGTAAAAAAGTATATGATTAGGCTTTGCAAAGGATGTGGAAAAGGAAAAGACTCGATTTATAGAGAAAAGAGAACTACATCACAATTTGTGTTTGCAGCTGGAATAAATAATTTAGTAACCGATGGAAGTTTAAAAAACTCCGATTACAAATTTATGGGTTCGCATTTTTACGAATGGGGATTTACATTTAATTCCAGGATTTTAAAAGATCATAATTTGCTTCATGCTAAATACGGATTGTCATTAATGTATAATAATATTAGACCTACAGAGAATCGTAATTTTGTGGTAGACGGGGATAAGACCGTTCTGGAAGTTAATCCTGTAAATCTAGATGAATCCCGTTTTAGAAATGTTTATTTAGTTATACCAGCGCACTTAGAGTTTGATTTTTCGGGAAGTAAACGCGATAGTAATGGAGGTACTTATTTTAGAACTCACAGAAGTTTTCGTTTTGGGCTTGGAGGATATGCGGGGATTAATGTTAAGTCCAAACAAATTCTGAAATATGATCAAGATGATATAAAAGAAAAAGTAATATCAAAAGGCGATTATAATGTAAATAATTTCATTTATGGAGTAAGTGGTTATATGGGATATAGAGATATAAGTTTGTATTTAAAATATGACCTTAACCCTTTGTTTGCTGACAATGATATAAAACAAAACAATGTTTCATTAGGATTACGTTTAGATTTGAATTAAAAAAGTTAGGTTAGTTTTATAGTAATGAAGCACTTCGAGAGAAGTGCTTTTTTTGTTTCATATAATTCAAAATATCAAGTTTGATTTGTGTAATTTTGCAAGCTTCAATCTTTAAAAAAGTAATACGTTTTGATTTCACAAAATACCATAAATACCGTTTTTGAAACTGCTCGAGTAGAGGAGGTAATTGGCGATTTTGTACATTTAAAGCGAGCAGGAAGTAACTTTAAGGGATTGAGCCCATTCTCGGATGAGCGCTCGCCATCGTTTATGGTATCGCCTGCAAAAGGAATCTGGAAAGATTTTAGTTCTGGAAAAGGAGGGAACTCAGTTGCTTTCTTGATAGAGCATGAACATTTTACTTATCCAGAAGCCATTCGATATTTAGCAAGAAAATATAACATCGAAATTGAAGAAACCGAACAAACAGATGCTGAAAAAGCGATTACGGATGTTCGCGAAAGCATGTATCTTGTTTCTGAGTTTGCCAAAAAGTATTTTCATAATGTACTTTTAAATACAGATGAAGGTCAGGCAATAGGGCTTTCATATTTTAAAGAAAGAGGGTTTACAAACGAAACAATTAAAAAATTCGAACTAGGATATTCTCCTGAAACTTGGGATGCTTTAACTAAAGAAGCACTCGGTCAGGGATATAAACTTGAATTTCTAGAAAGTACAGGGTTAACAATTCCTAGAGATGACCGTCCGTTTGATCGATTTAAAGGACGTGTTATGTTCCCAATACAAAGTATGTCGGGACGTGTACTTGGTTTTGGAGGACGTATTTTAACCAATGATAAAAAAGCTGCAAAATATTTAAATTCACCAGAGAGTGATATTTACCATAAGAGTAAAGTGTTGTATGGTATTTTTCAGGCCAAACAAGCTATTGCTAAACAAAACAATTGTTTTTTAGTTGAGGGTTATACTGATGTAATTCAGTTTAATCAAGCAGGGATAGAAAATGTAGTTGCATCTTCTGGAACGGCATTAACACCAGATCAGATTAGACTGGTAAATAGATTGACAAAAAACATCACCGTACTTTTTGATGGTGATGCTGCGGGATTACGAGCGTCTATTCGAGGAATCGATTTGATTCTGGAAGAAGGTATGAACGTAAGAGTATGTACTTTCCCTGATGGTGATGACCCGGATAGTTTTGCCAGAAAAACTTCGTATGATGACTTAGTAGCGTACTTAGAAAATAATGCTAAAGACTTTATTCAGTTTAAGGCTTCGTTATTAATGAATGAAGCAAAAAATGATCCTATAAAGAAAGCCGATTTGATTCGGGATATGGTTACGAGTATTTCTAAAATTCCAGATAGAATTCAGCGAGAAGTTTACGTTCAGGAATGTGCCAGAATTATGGATATTTCTGAGCAGGTACTTGTGAGTACTTTAGCTCAGTTGATTCAAAAAGATATTACAGAAGTTGGTAAAAAGCAAAAGCAGGAGCAAAAACCTTTTGAAGTTTATAGAAACCAAAAACCAAAACAAACAGGGTATTCAGGAGGAGATCCAGAAGATCCAAGAAACGGACCACCTGATGATTATCCAGGCGAGCCAGGATATCCAGTAGAACAGCAAGCAGAAAAAATTGATATTTTATATCATTTAGAACGTAAAGTAATTGAAATTTTATTGCTTTATGGAGATAAAACAGAACTGTTTGAAGATGTTTTCCTGAGAAGTAATGGAGAAGGAGAAATTGAAACTGTTACCGAAAAGAAAGAATACAAAGTTTTTCAGCGAATTTATTTGAGTTTGCAGGAAGATGAGGTAGAGCTTTCTAATAATCTGTTTCGAGATATTTTTACAGACTTAATTGCATTCTATCATCAGAATGAAAAATTTAGTTTAGAACAATATTTAATGCGTTTACAACCTGAATTTGCTCAGGAAGTAACAGATATTCTAATGGAAGATGAAAAAGTTACACTTCATGATTGGGAGGGACAAAATATTTTTGCAAAAGAAAAATCAGAATCTATAAGTCAATACGTAACTGAGACAATTTTGTCTATGCGTTGGTTTTTGGTCGATAAGATAATTGAAGAATTAAAAAGCTCCATAGTATCAGACCCTAAGGAAGATAATATGGAGCTCTTGTTAATGGTGGTAGATTACTCTAAATTAATTAATTCGTTTTCGAGAAAACTTGGGAGGGTAATGTCCCGTTATCATAATTAAATAATCTCTAGTGTTTTGGCTTTATTAACCAAATCTACTAAATTGGTAACGTTTAATTTTGTTAGTAATCTTAGTTTATAAGTACTAATTGTTTTTTCGTTAAGATTTAGAATTTTAGAAATTTCGTTGTTTTTCTTACCATCGCTTAAGTAACGTAATACCTCAATTTCTCTGTTAGAAAGTTTTCGATACAAACGTTCGCTTTTGCTTTGTTTTGCGATCAATGCCATGTTTTTACGTACAGTTTCATTGATGATAATTTTTCCTTCGTGTACTTTGATAATCGAAATCCCCAGAGTTTCTAATTTTTCTGTTTTGTGAATGTATCCCGACACACCAGCTTTTATGGCATTTGGAGCATACATTTGTTCAGAAAGATTACTGAAGATGATGATTTTTGTTTTTGGAAAGTTTTTCAGAATAGACTTAACTTCAAAAATACTGGCAAGACCTTCTAATTCTAAATCTAAAATTAGAATGTCGATGTCCTTAGTTTGAAGGATGTCTTTTACCATCGTAAAGTTGCCTACATTTGCAACAATTGAAATGTCATCATGGTCTTTAAAATACGACTTAACGCCAAAGTGCGTCACAGGGTGGTTGTCTGCTAAACATACTTTAATCATAGTTTTACCTTTTTAAGAATTGTTCATTTTTTTTGGAACTGTAAAATTAATAAATAAATTCTGTAATTTATTGCAAATCAGTATAAAAATGATTATTTTAACTTTTTAGGTATCGAGCACACAGGTATAGGATTCATTTTGTGCTGATTGGCTGTGTTTAATTTCTTGTATATTTCGAAAACAATTTTTTCTCTTCCTACAAAGTCAGCAGCCGATTTTCCTAGCTCATCGGCTAACATTGCCGCTTCTAATTCGTCATAACTTGCACCCAATTGGTCTTCATCTGTTCTGTTATCTCCAAATAAACCATCGGTTGGGGCAGCTGTTAAAATTGTGTTAGGAATTTCAAGAAATTCCCCTAAAGCATACACGTCAGATTTCATTAAATCGGCAATTGGACTCAAATCTACGCCACCATCACCGTATTTTGTATAAAAACCTACTCCAAAATCTTCAACTTTGTTTCCTGTTCCAGCAACCAATAATCCGTAAATTCCGGCTAAATAATACAAACTTGTCATGCGTAAACGAGCACGAGTGTTGGCAAGCGATAAATTTACTTTTGCAATATCGGCATCATGAGGAGTTGAGGCTTTAAAAGCTTCAAAAGTACTTGTTAAGTCAGTTTCGATATTAGAGACATTTGGGAATCGTTTTTTTAGTTGTTCAATGTGTTCTCGTCCTCTGGAAACTTGATTTGGAGCTTGATGTATTGGCATTTCTACGCATAAAACCTTTAATCCTGTTTGAGCGCATAATGTTGAGGTTACAGCTGAGTCAACACCACCAGAAATTCCTATAATAAAACCATTCACTTTAGCATTGTTAGCATAATCTTTTAACCACTCTACAATGTAGGTATTTACTTTTTCTGTTTGAATAGTGCTTTTTTTAGCCATAATAGTTTAAGTTTTAAAATGCAGGAATGTATATTTGCACAATTATATTTAAGTAGTCTTTACTTAGATAATTTTGCAACACAAACTTAATTAAAATAAAATGAAAATATATCGGTTTGCTATCGCTCTATCTGTCTTTTTTTTGTCCTGCGACCAAAAAAGTAAAATTGAAAAAGCGGTAGAAGAAATTCCTGTTGATATTAAAGTGGAACGCTTTGATAAAGTGTTTTTTGAAACCCAACCAAAAGATTTGGGTAAAGTAAAAAAAGAATACCCTTATTTTTTTCCTGCAGGAAATGATGATGCGGTTTGGATAGAGAAAATGCAGAATCCGCTTTGGAGAGAATTGTATACCGAAGTTCAGAAAAAGTATGGAGATTTTGAGCCAGTTCGAAAAGAGTTTAATACTTTATTCCAACATATAGAGTACTATTTTCCTAAAACTAAAACGCCAAAGGTTATTACTATAATATCTGAGATGGATTATAATAATAAAGCAATTTATGCCGATAGTCTGGTTGTTGTAGCGCTAGAGTTGTATTTAGGAAAAGAACATAAGTTTTATCAATTCCCAAATTATATAAAAGAGAATTTCGAAGAGAAACAAATTATGCCAGATGTGGTTTCTAGTTTTTCGATGAAGAAAATCTCACCAGTTACCGATAAGAATTTAATTAGCAAAATGGTATATTATGGAAAGCAATTGTATTTAAAAGATTTGCTTTTGCCAGATTATACCGATGCAGATAAGATAGGATACACACCAGAACAAATAAAATGGTGTGAAGAGAATGAAGGATATATGTGGCGTTATTTTATAGAGAAAGAAATGTTGTATAGTGATGATGCAAAACTCACAACACGATTTATAAATACAGCTCCATTTTCTAAATTTTACCTAGAAATAGATAACGAATCTCCAGGACGCGTTGGAACCTGGATTGGTTGGCAGATTGTACGTTCATACATGAAAAACAATGATGTATCGATAGAACAATTATTAAAAACTAACGCAAAAGAAATTTTTGAAAAGTCAAAATATAAACCTAAGAAGTAATGTCAGATAATAAACAACAAACCTCAGAAATTAAATTCCTTATAGAATTAGACGAAAACCGTGTGCCAGAAAAATTAAAATGGTCGGCAAAAGATGGTGGAGTTGAAGCTCAGGATGCTAAAGCAATTATGCTTTCTATCTGGGATAGTAAGGTACAGGAAACAATGCGTATTGATTTATGGACTAAAGATATGCCTGTGGATGAAATGAAAATTTTCTTTCACCAGACTTTAGTAGCTATGGCAGATACTTTTAAACGTGCTACAGACGATGAAAAAATGTCGGATACAATGAAAGATTTCTGTGATTATTTCGCTGAAAAGCTAGAATTGAAAAAATCGTAATTGATTACAAAATAGAAAATCCCATTCGCTGCGGCGAATGGGATTTTTTTTATTTAACAGAGGCTTTGTTTAGATTCTTAAATATTCGTTTTAAAGACCCAACCATTAATTTGTCTGAGCTTCTATAGAATGTTATATTGTCTATAAGTTTATCTGACTTTTCTGTTTCCCACATAGATTTAGTTTCCTTTTTGTGAGCTGTACCTACCACTTTTTGAGAGAAAATAATTTCCTGTAAGTTTAAGTCATATATCTCTAGGGTTACAGCGCTTTCGTTTTTGCCCAAATCATTTTCGTCTTGATAAAGTTCAACGGAAGAGAAGTCGCTTTTGTTTTTTGTGGAAACAATATTAATAAAGAAATCAAAACCAGTTCCATCTTTAAGTTCTTTTAATATTGTTTTGTTGGGATCTAAATGAATTTTTCTGGTAATTAGTAATCCATTTACGTCATTGATATAAGATATTCGTTCGCCTAAATTTTTCTTGAAATAGTCTAGAGTTTCAGCGGTTAATTTGTCTCTAGAGTTTTTTGGACAATCTAATTCGTTTAACAGCCATTTTCCAGATGTAAAGTCAACGCCAGTTTTTGGTCCAGGCATAGTAACATACGATGATGATTCGCATGATGAAAATATAAACAGAAAAATGAGTGGTATAAACTTTAAGCTTTTCATAACTATATATTGATTGGTTTCAAATGTAGTTTAAAAAAATAATTTTTTTAAAGATTTTAACTACAAAATAGAAAATCCCAAAACCGATTAAGTTTTGGGATTTTTTATTTTATCTGAAAAGGATATTTTAAAACTGACTGTTGTTTTTGAATACCTCTTGGTTTACTTCGTCAATGTATTTTAAAACATCATCTTTACCAGTAGCTTCTGTTGCCGATGTTACAAAATAATGAGGCATTTCGGCCCAGTTATTAGCAAACATTTTCTTTTTGTAAGCTGCGATATGAGAATCGATTTTTACTTTACTGATTTTATCTGCTTTGGTGAAAATGATACAAAACGGAATTTCACTTTCTCCCATGTACGACATAAATTCAATGTCGATGGTTTGAGCTTCGTGACGAATATCGATTAATACGAAAGCGCAAACTAATTGTTCGCGAGTTTCAAAATAATCGGTAATGAACTGTTGGAAAACAGATTTTGTTTTTTTAGAAACTTTAGCATAACCATATCCTGGTAAATCGACAAGGAACCAATTGTTATTAATCAGGAAATGATTTATCAATTGTGTTTTTCCAGGGCGACCAGAAGTTTTTGCTAAGTTTTTATGATTGGTCAACATGTTGATCAAAGAAGACTTTCCTACGTTTGATCTTCCTATAAAAGCATATTCTGGCAAGAAGTCCTTAGGACATTTGCTTACATCAGAATTACTAATTATAAATTCGGCGGTATTTATTTTCATATCTATACTATTTCTAAAACCTCCTCAAATTCGAAAGCGTTTATTATAAATTGGTTTTTTGCAACCACTCTTCAAGAATTTTGTTAAACTCTTCTGGATGTTCCATCATGGCAGCATGTCCACATTTGTCTATCCAATATAAAGAAGAGTTAGGAAGTAATTTGTTAAACTCTTCGGCTACGTCCGGTGGAGTTACTTTGTCGTTTTTACCCCAAATGATACAAGTTTCAACTTGCATTTTAGGTAAATCTTTTGCCATGTTATGGCGAATAGCGCTTTTTGCTATAGTAAGCGTTTTTATTAATTTTATTCGATCGTTTACCGAAGCGTAAACTTCATCGATAAGTTCGGGAGTTGCAATTTTTGGGTCATAAAATACATCTTCAGCTTTTCTTCTTATGTATTCGTAATCTCCTCTTTTAGGGTAACTGTCGCCCATTGCACTTTCGTAAAGACCAGAACTTCCTGTTATAACAAGCCCAATTACTTTTTCAGGGTATAATTTGGTATGGTATAAAGCAATATGTCCACCTAATGAATTCCCTAATAAAATAACTTTATCGAATCCTTTGAAGGTGATAAAGTCTTTAACATATTTGGCAAAACTTTTTACGTTGGTTTTTAGTATGCTTTGTGTGTATATCGGTAAGTCAGGTATTACTATTTTATATCCTCTATTTGAAAAATATTCGGCTACGGCATCGAAGTTACTAAGTCCTCCCATGAGTCCATGTAAAATAACAATAGGTGTCCCTTCTCCAGCTTCATAATAGCTGTATCTGCCTTCTTTTTTGTAATGTTTATCCATCTAACTAAATACCGATTTCAATTTGGACAAATATAGGGTTTAATACATAAATATGGATTTTTGAAAACATTTTTTAACTAGATAATTTTAGTAGAAGAAATAAAAGGCTAAAAATCAGTTGCTAGTTGTTTTAATTTTTTTCTTTTTTCTAAATAAAATTAGCAAAAACAGATTGGAATTTTATGACAATATCATTTCGTTTTTTGTTATGTAGAACCATTCTTACAAACTATTTTGAAATGGCTAATGATCTGACTCTGCATAATTTAAGGCTTTTGGGATAAAAGTGGTTAAACTTATCAACAAAGTGGTATATAGTGGTAAATTGTGGTAATATTTTTTATATTTTTGCTGTGTAACATAACCATACATTTTTTTGAACACAATTGTCGGGACATATGAGTGTAAAGTCGATGCAAAAGGGAGGCTGCTAATGCCAGCTCCTTTAAAAAAGCAGTTGGCGACCTCTCTTCAAAACGGATTTGTTTTGAAGCGTTCCGTTTTTCAGACCTGTCTGGAATTGTATCCAATGGAAGAATGGGATTTGATGATGCAGAAAATTAATAAACTGAATCGTTTTGTAAAGAAAAACAATGATTTTATCAGAAGGTTTACCGCTGGAGTTAAGATTGTTGAGATTGATGCATTAGGACGTTTATTGGTTCCGAAAGATTTAATGACATTTTCTGGTATTTCAAAAGACGTGGTGTTTTCATCTGCGGTAAATATTGTTGAAATATGGGATAAAGAGTTATACGAAAAATCAATTAGCGGCGAAGATATGGATTTTGCAGATTTAGCCGAAGAAGTAATGGGAAATATAAATGACGACGACAATGGAATATCATAATCCGGTTTTGCTTCATCCGACAGTAGATGGCTTAAATATTAAGCCCGACGGCATTTATGTAGATGTGACGTTTGGTGGTGGGGGACATTCAAAAGAGATTTTAAACAGGCTAGGGCCAAACGGAAGATTGTTTGCTTTTGATCAAGACGAAGATGCTTTGGCAAATGCTTTGCCTGACGAAAGGTTTACTTTGATAAATGAGAATTTTAGATTTATAAAAAGGTTCTTGCGTTTTCATGGTGTAAGAGGAGTAGATGGAATTTTGGCAGACTTAGGTGTTTCATCACACCAGTTTGATGTTGCCGAAAGAGGTTTTTCTACTCGTTTTGATGCTGATTTGGATATGAGAATGAGTCAGAAGAATGATTTGAACGCATATCGTGTGGTAAATGAATACGACGAGCAGGATTTACGCCGAGTTTTTCTGGATTATGGAGAATTGAAAAATGCACCAGTTTTGTCAAGAACAATTGTAGAGGCGAGAGAGCACAGACCAATCAAAACTACAGACGAATTAAAAGAAGTTTTGGCGAAATATTTACCAGAAAGAGTTAAAAATAAAATATTAGCTCAGATTTATCAAGCTATTCGTATTGAGGTAAATCAGGAAATGGATGTGTTGAAAGAGTTCATCGAGCAATCGTTGGAGATTTTAAACCCAGGCGGAAGATTAAGTGTTATTTCTTATCACTCATTAGAAGACAGATTGGTAAAGCGTTTTATTAAAAACGGAATGTTTGAGGGAGAGCCAGAACGTGATTTTTATGGAAACTTCACCGTTCCATTTAAGACTATCGGAAAGCTAATAGTTCCAGATGATGCAGAGATTAAAATTAATAATAGGGCTAGAAGTGCAAAGCTAAGAATAGCTGAAAAAATATAGTACTATAATAAGGTATAATGAAACACGGAGTATTTGACATATTAAAAGCAAGATTTCTTATAAATGATGACGCTATTAAAAATTGGCGTTTTATCGTTTTTATCATTTTGCTAGCAATAATAATGATTGCAAATACACAACGATACGAACAAAAGGTTTTTGAAATTGCAAAATTGAATAATGAAGTAAAGGAATTGCGATCGGAGTTTGTAGACAGACGTTCGGAATTGATGAAATTAAAGATGGAATCGACAGTATCGGAAAAAATGCTTGCTAAAGAAATTTATCCATCAACAGTTCCGCCAATTAAGATTGAAGTGAAGAAAGAAAAAGAAAAAAGCTTTTTTAAACGCATATGGCAGTAGACGATAAAAATATATCCTACAGAATTTATCTGGTAGCAGTTTTCATCTTTTTGATGGCAATTGGTATTGTCGTAAAGTTAACCAACATTCAGTGGGTTGAGGGGGATTATTACAGGAAATTAGCCAAGCAACGTACTGTGAAAAACTTCGTTATTCCTGCAAATAAAGGGAATATTTATTCTGCCGATGGAAGTCTTTTGGCAACCTCTATTCCTAATTACGAAATTAGATTTGATGCTGTTACACCAAAAACTGAAGTATTCGAGAAAAATGTAAAATTGCTTTCGGATTCTTTGTCTTTTGTTTTAGGAAGACCAAGTGGTTATTATCAAAATGAATTAAGAAAGGCAAGAGCCAATAAAAACAGATATTTTTTGATAGCTCGAAAATTGAGTTATACAGATTATATGAAAATAAAAGGGTTCCCATTATTTAATTTGGGAGCTTATAAAGGTGGGATTATCGTAGAGCAAGAAACGGTAAGAGAGCATCCTATCGGGAAAATTGCCGAACGTACTATTGGTTATGACAAAGGTGGTGTGAACGGAGAATCGATGGGTAAAGGAATCGAATGGGCTTTTAGAAAATACCTGAATGGAAAGGATGGTAAAATTCTAAAACAAAAAATTGCAAAAGGGCAGTGGAAACCTATTCGTGATGTAAACGAGGTAGACCCTCAAGATGGTTACGATGTAATATCGACAATAGATGTTTTTATTCAGGATATTGCGCATCATGCATTGTTAAAACAAGTAGAAGATTACCAAGCAGATCATGGTTGTGTGGTAGTAATGGAAACAGAAACCGGACATGTTAAAGCAATTTCTAATTTAGGAAGAGCAGATGATGGTTCTTATTATGAAACAACAAATTATGCTATAGCCGAATCTCATGAGCCGGGATCAACTTTTAAACTAGTTGATTTAATGGCAATTTTAGAAGATAAAGTAGCGGATACCAGTACTGTTTATGACACTAATGGCGGAACAATAAAGTATTATGGTCGTTCTGTTAATGATTCGCATAGAGGGGGTTATGGTAAAGTTTCATTAGCTAGAGGGTTTGAACTTTCGTCAAATACAGTAATGGCTCAGGCAGTTTATGATAATTATAAGAGTAACCCATCTAAGTTTGTAAATCATATTAACGGATACGGATTAAATAAAAGATTGGGATTGCCTTTTGAAGGAGAAGGAAGACCATATATTCCACAACCAGGAGACAAGCATTGGTCGGGAGTTTCATTGCCATGGATGGCTTTTGGATATGGAGTTTCGGTAACGCCATTGCAAACGTTGACTTATTATAATTCGGTTGCAAATAATGGAGTAATGGTTAAGCCACAATTTGTTTCGGAGATAAAAGAATGGAATAGAACGATTAAGAAATTTGATGTCGAAGTTTTAAATCCAAAAGTATGTTCGCAAGAAACCATTAAGAAGCTAAAAGCTGTTTTGGCAAACGTGGTTAAAAAAGGAACTGGGTCTAAGTTGTATTCGAAAGATTTTTCGATGGCAGGAAAAACAGGAACGGTTAAGGTGAATTACGGAAAAGGTGACAAAGGAAATTTTTATTATGCTTCTTCGTTTGTAGGATATTTTCCAGCAGATCATCCTAAATATTCTTGTATTGTAGTCGTTCATAAACCAAATACATCAAAAAATAATTATTACGGAGCCGATGTTGCTGGGCCAGTTTTTAAAAGAATTGCACAAAAGATATTTACAGATGCACCATCTGCAAATACGATTAAAAAAATAGACGGTAAAATATCAAAACAAGAGAACAATTATAACGCATATTATACCCAGGTACAAAAGAAACAGTCTATTCCAGATGTAAAAGGAATGGCGGGAATGGATGCAATTGCTTTGCTTGAAAATTTAGGTCTTAAAGTAAAAGTTAACGGAATAGGAAAAGTGAAAAATCAATCACTTCAGGCAGGGCAGAATATAGCCAAAAACACAATTATAGTATTAGAATTATCGTGAATATATTAAAAGACATATTATACAAAGTAGCTATTGAATCGGTAACGGGTTCAACAGATATTGCTATTCATAAAATAGATTTCGATTCTAGAAAAATAGAAGCGAATGATGTTTTTGTTGCTATTAGAGGATCACTTTCTGATGGACATGATTATATCCAAAAAGCAATTGAGCTTGGTGCAACGGCTATTATTTGCGATACATTACCAGAGGCTTTAGCAAAAGAAGTTACTTATATTAAGGTTAAAGATACCAATTCGGCTTTGGCTTTTATGGCAGCTAATTATTTTGATAACCCATCAGAAAAAATAAAATTAGTAGGTATTACAGGAACAAACGGAAAAACTACGATTGCTTCATTGTTGTATCAATTATTTAAAAAGGCTGGATTTAAAGTAGGTTTATTATCTACAGTAAAAATATTAGTTGATGAGACGGAGTATAAAGCAACTCATACAACACCAGATTCTATTACAATCAATCATTATTTAAACGAAATGATTGAAACTGGAGTAACGTATTGTTTTATGGAAGTGAGTTCACACGGGATTCATCAAAAACGTACTGAAGCATTGCATTTTGTGGGTGGGATTTTTACAAATTTATCACATGATCATTTAGATTACCATCCAACTTTTGCAGAATATAGAGATGTGAAAAAGTCGTTTTTTGATTCATTACCAAAAACAGCATTTGCATTATCAAATATCGATGATAAAAATGGGCCTGTAATGTTGCAAAATACAGTTGCTAAAAAACGCACCTATGCTTTAAAATCATATGCGGATTATAAAGCGCAAATTTTAGAAAACCAATTATCAGGATTGTTATTAAAAATTAATGATAATGAGGTTTGGGTAAAATTAATAGGAACATTTAATGCTTATAATTTATTAGCTATCTACGGAACAGCTATTGAATTAGGGATTGATAGCCTTGAGGCTTTACGATTATTATCGGATTTAGAAAGTGTTTCTGGACGTTTTCAGTTTATTGTATCAGATTCTAATATCACAGCGATTGTAGATTATGCACATACACCAGATGCGCTAGAAAACGTATTGAAAACCATAAATGATATTCGTACTAAAAACGAGCAATTAATTACGGTTGTAGGTTGTGGAGGAAACAGAGATAAAACCAAGCGTCCGATTATGGCACAAATTGGTTCAGAACTAAGTGATAAAGCAATATTTACATCGGACAATCCTAGAAATGAAGATCCAGAAACTATAATTAGTGAAATGGAAAAAGGTGTTGAACCTCAAAATTATAAAAAAACATTGGCAATTACAGATCGAAAACAAGCTATAAAAACAGCTTGTCAACTAGCTCAGCCTAACGATATTATTTTAATAGCAGGTAAAGGACACGAAACGTACCAAGAAGTAAATGGAGTACGTCATGATTTTGATGACATGAAGATAGTTAAGGAAATTTTAGCACAACTAAACAAATAAAACCAGATATATGCTATACTATTTATTTGAATATTTAGACAAAACATTAGATGTGCCAGGAACAGGAGTTTTTCAGTACATCACATTTAGATCGGCTTTAGCTTTCTTGCTTTCGTTGCTTTTATCAACAATCTACGGAAAGAGAATTATCAATTTCCTTAGGAATCAACAAGTAGGCGAAACTGTTCGTGAGCTTGGACTTGCTGGTCAAAATGAAAAAGCTGGTACGCCAACAATGGGAGGTTTAATCATCATATTTGCTACCCTTGTGCCTGTTTTGTTGTTTGCTAAACTGCATAATATTTATATCGTATTACTAATTGTAACCACGCTTTGGATGGGAGTAATTGGTTTTGTGGATGATTATATCAAGATTTTCAAAAAAGATAAACAAGGACTTAAAGGAATTTTTAAGGTTATTGGTCAGGTAGGTTTAGGTTTAATCGTAGGGTCTGTACTTTATTTTAGCCCAAATGTTACCGTAAGAACCGATACTGGTAATAGTGATATTTATAGAGTACAATCAACAACTAGTGTTATAGTTCCTGCATTAATCGAAGAGAAATCGACTGTTACAACTATTCCTTTCTTTAAAAATAATGAATTTGATTATGCTGAATTATTAGCTTGGACTGGTGAAGGAT
The DNA here is from genome assembly GCF_002156885.1 of Flavobacterium sp. AJR. Taxonomy (NCBI): domain Bacteria; kingdom Pseudomonadati; phylum Bacteroidota; class Flavobacteriia; order Flavobacteriales; family Flavobacteriaceae; genus Flavobacterium; species Flavobacterium sp. AJR. Next base: position 73,219 of record NZ_NCWQ01000001.1, read on the forward strand.
ATGAAAAATGGGCTTGGTTAATTTTTATTCCAGTTGTAATTTTTATTATCACAGCAGTTTCTAATGGAGCTAATTTAACCGATGGAATAGATGGTCTTGCAGCGGGAACTTCGGCGGTGTCCGTCCTAGCGCTCGGGATATTTACGTTTTTATCCGGGAATATTATTTTCTCGAATTACCTCAATATAATGTATATCCCCAATTCGGGAGAAATGACCGTTTTTATATCCGCCTTCGTAGGTGCATTAATTGGGTTTCTATGGTATAATTCATATCCCGCATCTGTTTTTATGGGAGATACAGGAAGTTTAACAATAGGAGGAATCATAGCTGTTTTGGCAATTGCAGTTCGTAAAGAAATGCTGATTGTTTTGTTCTGTGGTATTTTCTTGGCCGAAAGTGCCTCGGTAATTATCCAGGTGGCTTATTTTAAATATACAAAAAAGCGTTTTGGCGAAGGACGAAGGATTTTCCTGATGTCGCCATTGCATCATCATTACCAGAAAAAAGGGTATCATGAAAGTAAAATTGTAACCCGTTTTTGGATTGTTGCAATCATGTTAGCCATATTGTCTATCGTAACATTAAAACTAAGATAAGTTTTCAATTAAAAATTGCGAATTAAAAATTAAAAGTTCTTAGAAATGAAAGGAAATATTATTCAGGATAAATCATTTCTTTTTGCGGTTAGAATTATCAATTTGTATAAACACCTAACCAGTACAAAAAAAGAGTTTGTTTTGAGTAAGCAAATTTTAAGATGCGGTACTTCAATAGGAGCAAATGTCGAAGAATCTATTGGAGGACGTTCTAATAAGGAGTTTCTGTTTAAGCTTGAAATTTCATATAAAGAAGCAAGAGAAACTATTTATTGGTTGAAATTATTAAAAGCAACAGATTATATTTCTGTAAGTGAATTTGAAAGTATTCATAGTGAAGCGGATGAAATATGCAAAATATTAGCAAAAATTATAATAACCTTAAAAGGAAAATAAAAAGTCGATTAAAAGTCTAAAATTTAAAATGATTTTTAATTTTTAATTCTCAATTTTTAATTATAAAGAGTATGAGGTTAGTTGTTTTAGGTGGTGGAGAAAGCGGTGTTGGTACTGCTATTCTTGGAAAAAAGAAAGGGTATGATGTTTTTGTTTCCGATTATGGAAAGATAAACGAGAGTTATAAAGAAGTTCTTATCATTAACGGAATTGCCTGGGAAGAAGGAAAGCATACCGAAGAATTGATTTTGAATGCCGATGTCGTCATGAAAAGTCCTGGTATTCCTGAAAAATCACCTATAGTTAAGAAGCTTATAGAAAAAGGAATTAAAGTAATCTCCGAAATTGAGTTTGCAAAACCTTTTACTGAAGCCTTAACAGTTGGAATTACCGGAAGTAATGGTAAGACAACAACAACAATGTTAACCTATCATTTGCTAAAGTCGGCAGGATTGAACGTAGGATTGGGAGGTAATATCGGAAAGAGTTTTGCATGGCAGGTAGCCGAAAACAAATTTGATTTTTACGTGCTTGAGCTAAGCAGTTTTCAATTGGACGGGATTATAGATTACAGGCCAGATATTGCGATTATAACCAATATTAGTCCAGATCATTTAGACAGATATGATTATAAGTATGAAAATTACATTAACTCGAAGTTTCGGGTAACGATGAATCAGACAGAAAGTGATTATCTTATTTATGATGGCGATGATGAAGCATCCGCCGAATGGCTTAAAAATAACACGACAAAAGCAAAACTAATTCCTTTTTCATTGACAGAAGAATTCAATGAAGGAGCATTTATAAAAAACAACAAAATGGAAATCAAGATTAACCAAGAAGAGTTTACAATGGATACTGAGTACATTGCTTTAGAAGGAAAACATAATTTGAAAAACGCAATGGCAGCAAGTTCAGTAGCTAAGTTGATGCAAATCAGAAACGCAACAATTCGTGAGAGTTTATCTAATTTTCAAGGCGTTGAACACCGCTTAGAAAAAGTTCTTAAAATTCAGAATGTACAATATATTAATGATTCAAAAGCAACAAACGTAAACGCTACATTTTTTGCTTTGGATAGTATGAATGCTCCAACAGTTTGGATTGTTGGTGGTGTTGACAAAGGAAATGATTATAACGAATTAATGTCATTGGTTCGTGAGAAAGTAAAAGCTATTATTTGTCTTGGAGTTGATAACCGAAAAATTATCGATGCTTTTGGAAATGTAGTTGATATTATGGTTGAAGTTAATAATATGAACGACGCTGTAAAAACAGCACAACGCTTAACCGAAAAAGGTGATGCAGTATTATTGTCTCCAGCTTGTGCAAGTTTTGATTTATTCGAAAACTACGAAGACAGAGGAAAGCAATTTAAGCAAGCGGTTCACAACCTATAAAAAGTTTAAGGTTTAATGTTTAAGGTTGAACAACTTTGAATATTAAACAAAAATAACTTTAAACAATATTGAAGATGAAAGAACTAGTAAACAAATTAAAAGGAGATAGAGTAATATGGTCATTCGTGGCTTTATTGGCTTTGTTTTCGTTTATGCCTGTTTTTAGTGCGAGTAGTAATTTGGCCTATTTAGGTCATGGAACAGGAAATACACTAGGGTATTTGGTAAAACATTTGGCTCATATTTGTATTGGTTTTTTAATTATTTACTGGGTACACAAAGTACCGTACCATTATTTTAGAGCAATTTCTAAAGTTGCCTTGCCAGTAGTTTGGCTTTTGTTAGCCTATACACTTTTAAAAGGAACCGTTATTGCTGGTGCAAATGCGAGTCGATGGATACAGGTTCCGTTTATCGGGATTACGTTCCAGACATCTACATTAGCATCGATGGTGTTGTTTATTTTTGTGGCACGTTATTTATCGAAAACAAGAGATGAAGATGAACCTTTTCAGACCTCGTTGATACAGCTTTGGATGCCGGTTTTTGTTACGTTGATGCTTATTTTGCCAGCGAATTTCTCGACAACAGCGCTTATCTTTTCGATGGTATTAATGCTTACGTTTATTGGTAAATATCCCTTAAAATATATAGGATTAATTATAGGTTCGGGAGTTGTAATGTTTTTGTTCTTTCTTCTTTTGGCGAAAGCCTTTCCTGAATCCCGCTTTTTTAGTAGGGTAGGAACATGGGGAAGTCGAATCGAGAATTTTACGACTGATAAACCAGATGAAGATGATTATCAGATAGAGAAAGCAAAAATTGCAATTGCATCTGGGAAATTAGGAGGTTTAGGGCCAGGGAAAAGTGTTCAGAAGAACTTTTTGCCACAATCATCTTCCGATTTTATTTATGCAATTATTGTAGAAGAATATGGTTTAATAGGAGGATTAACAATCTTGTGTTTGTATTTATTGCTGATGTTTCGATTTGTAATCGCATCGCATAAAGCCAATACATTATTCGGGAAATTAGTCGTCGTCGGGCTCGGATTTCCTATGATATTTCAGGCGATGATTAATATGGCTGTTGCGGTCGAATTATTGCCAGTAACAGGACAAACGTTGCCACTTATTAGTAGTGGAGGTAGTTCGATTTGGATGACATGTTTTGCACTTGGAATCATTATTAGCGTTACCAAAAAAGACGAAGAAATTGAAGAAGAGCTGAAAGAAAAGGAAAAAAGAGAAGAAGCGCTTAAGAAATTAATCGATAAGCAATTAGAAGAAGAGAATGAAGTAGGGAGTGATCAAGAAGTAGCAGCAGCATATTCTATAGAAGACAATGCAAAGAATCCAATGGAAGCTGTTATGAGGTAGTTAGAGTAAAAAGAGAATATAATAATTTTTAAAATGTAGTAACATTTAAAAATATGACAAAATATAAATTCATATTAAGCGGTGGTGGAACAGGAGGACATATTTATCCTGCAATCGCAATTGCGAATGAATTAAAATTACAATATCCTGATGCTGAATTTCTTTTTGTTGGTGCAAAAGACAAAATGGAAATGCAGAAAGTACCACAAGCAGGATATGAAATAAAAGGTCTTTGGATTGCTGGGTTACAACGAAAATTAACTTTACAGAATGCCATGTTTCCTTTTAAGTTAATGAGTAGTTTATTGCAATCAAGAAAAATAATAAAAGCATTTAAACCAAATGTAGTTATCGGTACAGGAGGTTTTGCGAGCGGGCCATTATTAAAAATGGCAGGTTCGGCAGGAATTCCAACAGTTATCCAAGAACAAAACTCATTTCCGGGAATTACAAATAAGTTGCTTAGCAAAAAAGCGAATGCAATTTGTGTAGCTTATAAAAACTTAGAGCGTTTTTTTCCTGCAGATAAAATTGTTTTAACTGGTAATCCTGTTCGTCAGGATTTAATTGATATTGATAGCAAAAGAGACGAAGCAATTGCATTTTACAATTTAGATGCAAATAAAAAAACATTGTTGGTTCTTGGCGGAAGTCTTGGTGCTCGAAGAGTGAATCAATTAATAGAAAAAGAATTGCCAAATATGCTTTCGCAAAATGTTCAGGTAATCTGGCAATGTGGGAAATTATATTTTGAAGATTATAAAAAATACAATCAGCCAAATGTAAAAGTGGTTGATTTTATAGAGCGAATGGATTTTGTTTATGCAGCTGCCGATGTAATTATTTCAAGAGCAGGAGCATCATCAGTTTCGGAATTATGTATAGTTGGAAAGCCAGTTATTTTTATTCCGTCACCGAATGTTGCCGAAGATCATCAAACAAAAAACGCACAAGCTATTGTAGATCAGAAGGGTGCGATTTTATTAAAAGAATCTGAGTTAAATAGCGAGTTTAGCATTGTTTTTGAAGCGTTGTTGAAGGATGAAGAGAAGCAAAAACAGCTTAGAGAGAATATAAAAAGATTGGCAATGCCAGGTGCAACAAAAGCGATCGTTGCAGAAATTATAAAGTTGATTAAGTAAGAATAATTTATGAGTTACATTTTAATCATATCTTTTTTATTTATTGTATTGATTGGTGTAGCATATTATTTAGATTATAAAAAAAATAAAAAATATTTCAATAAATCAATAAAAAATTTAGGCTCATTAATAGTTATAATTTTGGCTATTTATGTTTTTTCAGAATTGATTAATATGATTTTAGAATAATTTACAAATAATAAGAAATGAATTTAAACCAAATACAGAACGTCTATTTTATAGGAATTGGAGGCATCGGAATGAGTGCTCTGGCTCGTTATTTCAAGAACATTGGAAAACAAGTTTCAGGTTACGACAAGACACCTTCAATGCTTACAAGTGAACTTATCGAAAGTGGGATTAATATTCATTTTGAAGATAATATCAGTTTAATTCCAAGTGATTATTTTGTAGAAAATACACTAGTAATTATAACGCCAGCAGTTCCAACTAAACATTCGGAGTGGAATTACTTTTTAGAAAGAAATTATCAGGTTAAGAAAAGAGCTGAAGTTTTAGGAATCATTACTCAGGGTACTTTTAGTTTTGCTGTAGCAGGAACACATGGTAAAACAACAACATCTAGTATTTTAGGACATATTCTTTACGAAAGTGGAGCTGATGTTACTGCTTTTGTAGGTGGAATTGTTGAGAATTATAATTCGAACTTAATAGGAAACGGAAAAACGGTTACTGTTGTCGAAGCTGATGAATTTGATCGTTCGTTCTTGCATTTACACCCAAATATTGCTTGTATCACATCTATGGATGCGGATCATTTGGATATTTACGGAACAAGTGAAGCTATTGAAGAGTCTTTTGTAGAATTTGCTTCAAAAGTTGAAGATAAAAACAATCTTTTTATAACCAAAGAATTGCCTCTGGAGGGAGTTCAATGTGCTATAAATGAAGATGCTCCGTTTAAAGCGTTTAATGTAAGAATTGCTAAAGGGAGCTATATTTTTGATGTACAAACACCATCAGAAACAATTAAAGATTTACATTTTGGTTTGCCAGGAAAGCATAATTTAATGAATGCGTTAATGGCTATTGCAATGGCAAAAACATACGGAACATCAACCAATGCAATTGCAAAAGCTTTGGCTTCATTTAAAGGAATAAGAAGACGTTTTTCTTATCAGATAAAAACAAATAATCTGGTTTATATAGATGATTACGCACATCATCCGACAGAGATAAATGCAGTTAATCAAGCGGTTAGAGAATTGTATCCGGGACAAAAAGTACTGGCTATATTTCAGCCACATTTATTTAGCAGAACAAGAGATTTTGTCGATGGTTTTGCCAAAAGTTTATCAGCATTTGATGAAGTGATTTTATTAGATATTTATCCAGCAAGAGAATTGCCGATGGAAGGAATTACATCGCAATGGTTAATGGATAAAATGAGTAATTCTAACAGGAAAATAGTTGCTAAAAATGATTTATTAGCATCAATTAAGGCTAGCGATGCAACCATAATTGTGACTATTGGAGCGGGTGATTTAGGAGAATTAGTACCGTCAATTAAAAACATTTTAAATGAAACTAATTAATTGGATAAATCTTCGTTTGGTACTCATGTTCGGAGTCGTTATTGTTTTATTTTCGTTTACTTCTCATAGAAATGGAGAGCGAAAATTAAAGAAATCGACCGTTGTTTTTGTAGGAGAAAACGCTATTTTTGTTAAGCCGGAGGCGGTTAATAAATTGTTAATAGAAAATGAAAAAGATGCTTCTAGCATTAAAAAAGAAGGGTTAGATTTGAATAAGATAGAGAAAGCCCTTAATACGCAAGAGATGATTGAAAAATCAGATGTATTTGTGAGTATTGATGGTATTCTAAAAGCAGTAGTAAAACAGAAGACGCCGATAGCCCGCATTATGAACGGGAATGAATCGTTTTATATTGATTACGAGGGTAGTAAAATGCCTTTGTCGGATAATTTTACAGCTAGAGTTCCTCTTGTTTCGGGGAGCTTAAATGAGAAAAATAACGAAGAATTAGCTACATTATTCCGCATGATTTTTGACGATGCATTTTTGAAAAAAAATATCATTGCGATTCAAATTATGCCTAATGGTAGCTTAAAAATGCTTAACAGAAATTTTAATTACGAGATAGATTTTGGCAGAACAATAAATGTTGAGCGAAAATTTAATAATTATAAAGCCTTTTTTCAAAAGGCAGTTTTGGATAGCTCGTTATACAAATACAAAAGGATAGATCTTAGGTTTACGGAACAAGTAGTTTGCACAAAATAATAGATAATGGGAAAAGATAATATTGCAGTAGGTCTAGATATTGGTACAACCAAAATTGTTGCCATGATAGGTAAGAAGAATGAATATGGTAAGCTTGAGATCCTGGGAATAGGAAAATCAAAAAGCTTAGGTGTTGCGAGAGGTGTTGTAAACAATATTACTCAAACAATACAATCTATTCAGCAAGCGATACATGAAGCGGAGAATAATTCGGGTTACAAGATTAAAGATGTAGTTGTAGGTATAGCAGGACAGCATATTCGCAGTATCCAGCATACAGACTACATTAGCAGAACCAATCCTGAAGAGGTAATTGGCGAGAATGACATCCAGCTTTTAATAGATCAGGTTAATAAACTTGCGATGTTACCAGGTGAAGAAATAATTCACGTTTTACCACAGGAATTTAAAATTGATGGACAATCGGAGATTAAAGAACCGATTGGAATGTACGGAGGAAGATTAGAATCTAGTTTTCACGTTGTAGTTGGACAAGCTTCATCTATAAGAAACGTTGGAAGATGTATTCAGAGTTCAGGAATAGAATTGTCAGGCTTAACATTAGAGCCATTGGCTTCTGCAGATGCAGTATTGAGTCAGGAAGAAAAAGAAGCAGGAGTAGCACTTATTGATATAGGTGGCGGTACAACAGATTTAGCAATTTTTAAAGACGGAATCATTCGTCATACAGCTGTAATTCCTTTTGGAGGAAATGTAATTACAGATGATATAAAAGAAGGTTGTTCGATTATTGAGAAACAAGCTGAATTATTGAAAATTAAATTTGGATCTGCATGGCCAGGTGAAAACAAAGACAATGAAATTGTTTCGATTCCGGGATTAAGAGGAAGAGAGCCAAAAGAAATTTCTTTGAAGAATTTATCAAAAATAATTCACGCTCGTGTAGTCGAAATCGTAGATCAGGTTTTTACAGAAGTAAAAGCTTATGGACATGAAGATCCTCGTAAAAAATTAATTGCAGGAATTGTTCTTACAGGTGGTGGAGCTCAACTAAAACACATTAAGCAATTAGTAGAGTACATTACAGGAATGGATACCAGAATTGGTTACCCAAATGAGCATTTGGCAGGGAATTCTAACGAAGAAATCTCAAGTCCTTTATATGCTACAGCTGTTGGTTTAGTAATGAACAGCATTGAAAATAGAACTCAAAGTGCCGTAAGATTGGACGTTATAGAACAACCAAAGGCACCAGTACATAGAGCTCCGGTACAACAGCAACACTATGAGGTTGAAGAATCTTATGTAGAAACTGTTGAAGAAGTGAAGAAAGTAGTTAAGGAAGAATCGACTGAAACAAAAATAAGAAGATCCTTTTTTGACCGCTATGTCGATAAAATCAAAGATTTTTTAGACAACGCTGAATAAGCGATTTGAAATAATACAAGAATTAATATTTAATATCAAAAAACCAAAAATATGATGGGCAACTCAGAATTTGGAAGCATTTCATTTGATTTACCAAAGAATCAATCAAATGTAATAAAAGTTATCGGTGTAGGAGGTGGAGGTAGTAATGCCATAAACCATATGTTTAAACAAGGAATTAAAGGAGTAGATTTTATCGTTTGTAATACAGATTCACAAGCGCTACAAAATAGTTCCGTGCCTAATAAAATTCAGTTAGGGGTTAACTTGACAGAAGGTTTAGGAGCAGGTGCCAATCCAGATGTAGGACAGCAATCGGCTATCGAAAGTATTGCAGACATCGAGAAGATGTTGGATCGCAATACCAAGATGGTATTTATTACTGCAGGAATGGGTGGAGGTACCGGTACAGGTGCTGCGCCAGTAATTGCACAATTATCCAAGGAAAGAGAGATTCTTACAGTTGGAATCGTTACTATTCCGTTTCTTTTTGAAGGTAAAGTACGTCAGGAGCAAGCGCTTTTGGGTATCGAAAAGTTACGTAAGCAAGTCGATTCATTAATTGTAATTAATAATAATAAGTTAAGAGAAGTTTACGGAAATCTTGGTTTTAAAGCAGGATTCTCTAAAGCTGATGAAGTTTTGGCAACAGCCTCAAGAGGTATTGCTGAAGTTATTACGCATCACTATACTCAGAATATCGATTTACGTGACGCTAAAACAGTATTGTCTAATAGTGGAACTGCTATAATGGGATCATCTACTGCATCTGGAGAAAACAGAGCAAAAGATGCTATTATTTCGGCATTAGATTCTCCATTGTTAAATGACAATAAAATTACGGGAGCTAAAAACGTATTGTTGCTTATCGTTTCAGGTTCTAACGAGATTACTCTTGATGAAATTGGAGAGATCAATGATCATATCCAGGTAGAAGCAGGTTTTAACGCTAATATCATTATGGGGGTTGGTGAAGACGAAACTCTTGGTGATGCTATTGCTGTTACAATTATTGCGACTGGTTTTGATGTTGAACAACAAAATGAAATCGTAAATACAGAGCCTAAAAAAATTATCCATACGCTAGAAGATGAGCAAAGAAGTGTTCATAATTTAACGAATAAAACAGTTACTTCTTTTGATTTGAATGCTGAAACACCTTCAACACCAAAACCAGAAGAAAAAATAGTTTTTGAATTAATCGATGATACTCCTGCACCTACAGCAGTTGCACCGATTGTTCAAACTCCAGTGATTAACGAAGATGAATTAGTTGTAATGTCTGAATTTATTAAAAATTTAGATGTGACTTTTGAAATCGTTTCTCCAATTACAGATATTGATTTTACTATTTCAGCTCCTGAAGTTGCCCCTGTAAGAGCTGTTCAACATAGAATCGTAGAAAAAGAAGAGCAAACTACTTTTTCTTTTGACTTACCTCTTTTTAGAACTGAGCCAGAAGTTAAAGCTCCGCCAGTAGTAGAAGATACAAGAGTTTTATTTGAATTATCAAATGAAACACGTGATATTAAAGTAAATCAGCCAGTTCAGTTTGTTCCAGTTACAGAACTTTCGGATAAAGGTATTATCAAATATTCTTTGGAAGAGTATATGGAGCTTGAAAATGATTTTACTTCATCTAAACCTGTTGAAAAGGTAATTGAAGAAGTTATTCCAGAAGAGCTTAATATTACAGTTCACCAAAGAGCGGTTGCTCCGGAAACTAATTTTTCTGCAGAGGTATCTCCGATGGAATTAACTATCGAAGAAACATTACGTTTGAGAGCTGACGAAAGAAGAAAGAAATTAAAAGAATTTAATTATAAGTTCCATAATAACGTTTCTAGAGTTGAAGAATTAGAGAAAGAGCCAGCCTATAAAAGATTAGGTATTGATCTTTCTAACAGTTCACAGAACAACACAAATTCTAGAATCTCTGTAGGAACAGATAGTAATAATGATTTACAGTTGCGTTCTAACAATTCATTTTTGCACGACAACGTAGATTAATACGATAAAATCAAAATGAGGTAACCCGAAAATTGAATTTAATTTTCGGGTTATTTTTTTTATCTTCGCACAGAATTAGAAATTTGACTTCTTTCATAGACTTTTAAAGTGAATTTTATTATCAGTTCGAGTCCTTCGGCTTTGTTCAGGATAAATAAGGAGAGAACAAATTTTAAATAAATATATAAATCTATAAGCCTGGCTTATAAAAAAATAAAACTGAGATGAGTTTACAAACATTAATCATGGACGAAATTAAAACCGCCATGAGAGCAAAAGATACTGTTGCATTAGAAGCTTTAAGAGCAATTAAATCAGAAATGTTATTGGCTGCTACAGCTACAGGATCTAAAGAAGAATTAACGGAAGATGATGAAATTAAATTGCTTCAGAGACTAGTTAAAACTCGTAAAGAGAGCGCTAGAATTTTTACAGAGCAAAATCGTCCAGATTTAGCCGAGCCAGAATTAGCTCAGATTGCTGTAATCGAGAAATTCTTGCCTGCACAATTAAGCGAAGAAGAAGTAGAGGCAGTTATTGTAAAAATCATTGCAGAAACTGGAGCTTCTGGAATTGCTTCAATGGGTAAAGTAATGGGATTAGCATCTGCTCAATTGGGTGGAACTGCTGAAGGAAAAACCATTTCGACTATTGTGAAGAAATTATTAGTATAAAAAATCCAAAAAATAAATTCCAAATTCCAAACTTAAAATTGGAATTTGGAATTTAAAAAATTGAATTTTAAATATTTTGACCGCGTAGTTCAACTGGATAGAATATCAGATTTCGACTCTGAGGGTTGTAGGTTCGAACCCTACCGTGGTCACAAGAAAATTAAAAAGCCTGTAAAATCAATATTTTACAGGCTTTTTATGGTTTGAAAAATTCCGTCAAGTTTTTACTTTTTTGTAAGTTCAAGGTTCATAAGCCTTTTTTGATTCAAATCCCGTCAAGGATTTAAATTCTCAAATTTATCCTTTATGGATTAAAGTTAATTCTTATATTCGTTTCAGGTTTTTTGTTTGTGGAACCATTGGTTTTAATAAAGTTTTTATTGCGATAAATTTTAGCTTTCTAATTTTTTTGGGCTTAAAACCCTCAGTTTTTAGTTCAAAAATGTAATTTAATAAAGATTGTTCTATTCTTTGCAGACAACGAAATGATAACAAGAAAAATTAAAGATTAGAAAAATGAAAATAATAAAGCAAATTACTTTTATCTCTTTTTTGTTAGTACTATTAAGCTGTACAAAATCTCGTGGATACGAAACAATTGATGAATTGTATATAGCTAGTTTTAAAGCCATTAAATCCAAAGACAAAAAGGGAATCACTGAGTTTGTTTCGGATATGATACCAGATAAAAACACGGCCAAATATATGGAAAGCAATGAATGTGTGTATAGAGGATTTCCACGTGTAATGAAAGAACATCCATATGTCATTGATAGTGCAATTGTTGAATTCACAGATTATTATATGAATCTCGCATCATCGCTTGAAAAACGATATGGAAATTTGGATAATTTGAGATTCATTGGTTTTGAAAGAGCTATTTCACCTGAGCCATTAAATGAATCGGAATGCGAATGTGAAGATATTTTGTTTGAAGAACCATGGGGGATTTTTGTTTCGGAAAACAATAAAGATACTCTCCGATTTAATATTGGTGAAGTACTAAAAGTGGATGGAAAATGGAAAGTATTTACAGAGCCTAAAATTTAGTAAACAAAGATAAATCTGAACGATCTATGCATTTTTAGCCTCTTAATCACTAACTTGTTTCTTTTTTATTATAGTAATAAATTGAAGTTTGTATTGTGTTAATTGCCCAAATATGAAGTCAGAAATTTAAACAAAAGAATGAAAAACATTTATACTGCACTTCTTATTTCAATTTTATTTTCTTTCTTAAAATGTAATGCTCAAAATCATAGTTCGTTAATTAGTGAATACCGTCATGTCAGCGGCAAACATGTTATAAAAGTTAATTATGAGTATGATAATAAGAATAGATTAATAAAGGAAATTTCGAATAGTTATGATATAAATGAGCTAAGAGAATTGAAAAATCTAAATGAAGCTGAAGCACAAATAGTAAGTTATGATTATTATCAGGACAGTATAGTTAATAATCGAAATGGTGTTTGGTGTAAGATCGTTTTAAACGAGAGCAATCTATTTGAAAAAGAGGTTACTGTTAATGAGTTTTCCAAAACAAAGGCACTCACAAACCGTTTGATAAATACGTATAATACAGATGGCTTTTTAATAAAAAAAGTAATCTTCAATGATTATATAACGTATAACTCTTCCTCGACATACGAGTATGAATACTTGAACGGGAATTTGGCAAAGGAGACTACAACTAACCGAAGTGTGAACCCAGATGGAGCAGTATGGGAAAATTCCGGTGTTCTCGAGTATGAGTATTTTGACGACAAACTCAATTCATTAACCAATAGTAATTTTGGCAAGGCATATTTAGGGAAATCAAGTAAAAATTTAGTTAAAAAACTAAAAAATAATAACGGTTATGTCGCCTATTATGAATATGAATTTGATCAGAAGGGAAATGTGACCAAAAGAACTTTTATCAGAATTGCAGATGGGGTAAAAATGGATGAAGAACATTATAAATATTATTAACTATAATTAAGTCTGCATATCTGCATACGAGTAAGTATTAAAATCTTCCAGCTGTCGTTCTCTATACTCGTATACCTATGCGTTAACTAAAAATATAGACAAATTTAAGTGATATTTTCGGTAAGAAATTCATTTAAAATTCTCAAATCTTCATATAAACGGTTCGAATTCTGTACCGTCAAGGTCACAAAAAAGGTAAAATACATAATGTATTTTACCTTTTTTTTTGAATATATGAATTATCACATGTTCTCTTTATGAGTCTTAATTGGTAATCATTGGAACTCAAAGCTTATCATTTTTACCTCTTTTATTCAATTTTAGAATCTACTTTGCGCTATCTATTTGATTAGATTATCATTGAAGTGCAATATTTGAGCATTTTTTATTTTTTAAAGATTATACTTGTTTATATTTTTAAAATAACACAAGATTTCTTATAAATATCTTTATTTGTCAGTTTAAAAACTTTTGAAAGTAAAAACAGATCTTAATTACTGCAATATTTGAATAATATAATAGCGCTAACTCTCATGGTTGGCTAACTCGCCAACTTATAATTGCAATAATTTTACAATCAGGATATTATGTTTTTGGGGTTGTTTTTTTGTAAAATTCCTACTTGCTTAAAGTGTTTTTTGAGAATTTTAAAATTAATGTTTAGTGAGTTATGTGCGATTGTTTTTAAAGAGTTGTATTGGTCTTTAAAATTAAAAAAAAGAGTGATAAATAAATGAATTTAAAAAATTAAAAAGATGAAATAGAAAATTAGCAAAAATGAATAAAAACTTAAAAAAAAACGAACAGAAATAAAATAAAAATGAACAAAAATTTACTTATAGTATTAGCCATTCTTTTATTTAATATAGGATATGGCCAAGATCTAAAAACATGGACAGGAGCCCAGAGCACTGCATGGGATGATGATGCAAATTGGGCGCCTGAAGGAATGCCGACATTTGACAATGATATATTAATATCAAACGGACCTAATGTGCTATATCAGCCGATAATATCTATCCCAGGAATTACTTGCGGTACTCTTACGTTGCAAAATTCAACTCCAGGTAGTATTGTTGTTTTGACAGTTAAGGGGTTAGGTGGATTGACTACTGCATCAATAATTATGAATAGTAGCGTAGCTACCAGCAAGTGTAGTTTAAATATCGGCTCAACTGTAACTGTAAAAGGTGATGTTAAAATGAATGGAACTGCGCTTCAAAATGATGTGACTTTTTCCGGAGATGGAAATTTACTAATTGGAGGAATGATGACTGGAGGTTCTTTAAATACTGGTACTGTATCAGATCAAAAAGGAACTGTAACTTATAATGGTACAACAACACGATCTGTTGGTGCATATAGTTATCATAATCTAACGCTTTCTGGTAGTGGTGTAAGAACAATTGGTTCTGGAGTAATTGTAAATGGTACGCTAACTATGACTGGTTCTGCTACAGCTTCTGCTGCGCCAGTTTATGGTGATAATGCAGCTTTAAGGTACAATAGTGTATCGAATCAGACAGTTGGACCGGAGTGGGTTACTCCCTTTGTTTCGAAAGGTGGGGTTCAGATTTCTACTATTGCTCCAAAAGTAGTCACTATAGGTGATAATTTAGAGAAGAAATTTGATAAAGGAGTGTCGCTTATCATAGATTCAGAAGCTTCATTAGTAGTTGGTAACAACAGTAATATGTATTTCTCGGGTAATTTTATGAACAGCGAAGGGTCATTAATAACTGATGGATATGTTTATTTGACAGGTACAAGCAATCAAAATATTGGTGGTTTTGTATCTACAAAGGGAGTTGTTATGAGCAAAACTGCTGGAACAGCTACTTTTACAGCTAATGTTAAGGCAGAAGAATTAACAATTGACGGTATAGGTGGGGCACTTAATCTTGGAAAAAATTTGACTCATACATTTACTAAATGGATTAGAACCCAAGGAACATTAAACGGAGGTTCAAGTATTTTAAAAATTTCAGGAGATGTTGTAGGTAACGGAAGTAATTTTGTACCAGGAACTGGTACTGTAGAATTTAATGGAGAAGCTCAAAATTTAGGATCAGGATCCATAACTTATAATAATTTGGTATTATCAGGAACTGGAGTTAAAACATTTGGTGCTAAAACTACAATAAATGATACTTTTTCTATAGCGACTGGAGTAGTTGCTGATCTTACAGCTGGTTTCGTGCATACAGCTAAAAGTATAAAACTTGGTGGCAATGCAGGATCTGGTGGATCATGGGGAAGCTCACTTTCAAACGCAGTGAATAAAAATAATGTTTATTTTACTTCTAATAGTGGTATCGTAAATGTTGGACCAACAATAGTAGTAAGTACAAATAGCTTACCAGCATTAACGACAATTTATGGCACACCATCAGTATCAAAAAACTTTGATATAACAGGTATCGCAATGCTTGAAGGAATTGTAGTTACGCCATCTTCAGAGTTTGAAGTAAGTACAGATGGAATTACTTTTGCTAATACACTTACTCTTGGAGCGACTGGTAATATTGCGCAATCAAAGATTTATGTTCGATTAAAAGCGACAACTGCAGCAGGAAGTTATTCTTCTGGAAATATTGCTTTAACGAGTAATGGTACAACTACGGTAAATATACCAATAGCGACAAGTACTGTAGATAAAGCAGAATTAACTATCAAAGCAGAGAACAAGGAAAAAGCTTATGGATCAGACAATCCAGTTTTAACAGTAAGTTATGATGGATTTGTAAATGGAGAGACTGTAGCGATTTTAATTAAACTACCTACAATTACAACTACGGCAGTTAAAGGAAGTGTAGCAGGAACAACTTATCCAATCACTGCTACTGGAGCAGAGGCATTGAATTATAAGTTTAAATATGAGCCGATAAATGGATCATTAACTATTACTCCTGTAGCTTTAACTATTACAACAAATGATAATAGTAAAGTTTACGGATCTCAGAATCCAGTTTTAACAGTAAGTTATGATGGTTTTGTGCCTGGTGAAACTGAAGCGAATTTAACCGCAAAGCCTACAATTGCTACTACAGCAGTTACAGGAAGCCCAGTAGGAAAATATGAAATTACAGCTACTGGAGCGGCTTCATCAAATTATAAAATTATATATGTTAATAAAGGATCATTAACTATTACTCCTGCGGCTTTAACTATTACAACAAATGATAATAGTAAAGTTTACGGATCTCAGAATCCAGTTTTAACAGTAAGTTATGATGGTTTTGTGCCTGGTGAAACTGAAGCGAATTTAACCGCAAAGCCTACAATTGCTACTACAGCAGTTACAGGAAGCCCCGTAGGAAAATATGAAATTACAGCTACTGGAGCGGCTTCATTAAATTATAAAAT